>JBHIDV010000023.1:0-14829 GCA_046760285.1 Sedimentisphaerales bacterium | reverse complement strand
ATTAAAAATCTGTGTTAATCTGTGTTCATCTGTGGCTTAGCTTTTTTTTACCTTTGAGTTCTTCATTAAGTTTCTTCAAAACAGCCCTGATATCGATATTGCCGGCTTCGGCGTCAACACACCTGCCGCAACCGATACACATTTGTAGGCCGTACCTATCCAAAAAATACACGAATTTGTGCATAAGACGGTGTCTGAGCCTGTCACCGAGCATCTTGCGTGGGTTGGCCCCACCGGCAACCTGCGCATAAGCCATCCTCATACAACTATCCCACATCTTCATCTTAGTAAAGTAATCTTTCTGCTTGGTGTCATAAAGATAGAAGCAGTGACACGTAGGACAAACTCGCGTGCAGGCCTGACATTCGACACACGTTGTAGCCTCCTCATCGTAGACATCAGTGTCGTAAGTTGCGGTCATCATGTCCCTAATCGGCGCATCGAACTTCAGCTCGGCATTATTCTGCTCGAGCTGTTTGGCGGTTTCATCTCTGATTCTATCACGCTCGGCTATAGATTCGTCACTGGGCTCGGCGAAAAGTTCGTCATGTCCTTCAACAAATTCTTTGCCCTTTTTCGAACCGATTTCAATGACGTATCCCTCGGTTATTTGCGCAACATTCAAGTCAAATCCACGCTCTGGATATGGTTTGGGTTCCCAGCCGCCATTTTTTGCGGCTGGGGTCCCTTTGCCATCAAGGGCGTTGCAGAAGCAGCTCTCGCCGGGCTCGAAACAATCAGACGAGATTATGAACATCTTTTGCCGTCGGGCAATGTAGAATGGGTCTTCAAAGTCCTTTTCCAGAAATACCTGATCCAGACATTCTAACGAGCGCAGGTCACAGTCCTTCAGTCCAAAAACAGCAAACGGTTTTATGGCCTGCGGCTCAAAAGGCTCGGGAAAAACCGCAGTTAGCTCCCGCAGTGGAAACAAAAATTCTTTTACCGGCATACAAGCACGTATATTGTTAAACTCCACAGCAGCCTCAGCGGAGGGGTCGTATTTACTAAAAACATAATGCTGGCGTCTCGCCAGGCGGGGTCCCTGTCCGATTTTCTTGGGGACATAAAGGTCCATCTGCTCGGCAACAGCGTCCAAAAACGGCTTTAGCTCACTTATAAAAACCGCTTCCATTTTTAATACTGTCGATAAATGAATTAAGCCACAGATGAACACAGATGAACACAGATTTTCAGTAGTTTTTGTTTTGTATTTAAGTGAAATCTGTGAAATCTGTGGCCAAAATACAAATTCCTATACTTTTGAATTCACTGTTTAGCAACTTAACTTGCTGGCAGATAATAGGGTAACCGCGCCAGATCCATTGCCATATCAATAGTTATTACTTTAACTTTCTTTGGAACTGCTATATAGCATGGAGAAAATTTCAAGATACCCCTTACACCCGCCTTTACCAGTGCGTCAGCAGCTTGCTGAGCGGCCTGGCGTGGAACAGCTATAATCGCCAGGTTAATCCCTCGTTTTTTCAAAGTCGGAAGTTTTGACACGTTCTCAATCACGATATTATTTATTTTCTTACCGATTTTCTTAGGATTAATATCAAAAGCAGCAGCGATGTCAAAGCCGTACATTTTGAAACCTGGATATGCTAAAATAGCGGAACCCAGATTTCCTACCCCAACTAACGCCACTTTCCGAAGAACGTCAAGTTTGAGAATTCTTTTGATTTCCTTCACGAGCTTTTCCACATTATAGCCTATCCCACGTGTACCAAAGCCACCAAAATAAGAAAAGTCCTTTCTTATCTGCCAAGAATTGAAGCGGACGAAATCGGCCAAGTTGTGGCTGGATATGCTCTGTTGACCTTGTTCCAATGAATAGAGCAATCCCCTAAGATAAACCGGCAACCGCCGAATTGTTTCGTCTGGAATTTTACGATACCTCATAGATTACAATACGATTATCTTGTACTTGAGTTCACATTCACAAATGCCTTTATAGTTTAACCATGATTATCATATTCGTCAAGAAAATCTGCTTACTTTAGGTAATAAAATTTTTCTTGTTTAACCACTTTAGGAATAAGAAGTTATCTTCCATAGGGCGGAAAAATGCAAAAAAATAAAAATTTTTACAGGTCTCCACCTTACGAATCGCTATTGCTTGTGGCTCGTCGCGATTTGCAGGGTTAAAAATTCACGTCATGTGTTACCCTCTTGAAAAACTCTTTTGCTTTAGGAGCAAAATCGTGTACAATATCCATTAAGTATAACTGACATTAGTGAGTGGTTAATTAACCATTTAACCAATTACCATTTTGCCGAGGAAGGTATAGGTTTATGCTTTCAAAGAAATTGTCTGTAATCGTGACAGTGGGGATTCTCTTTTGCGCCAGTTGCTCTGCTTATGTAGAGGGTTCCCGCAAGCCTGCCCTGAGCAGAGTCGAAGGGGCGGGGTCCCAATCAGAGGTCATCACGGCAAGTCAGTCCAACGACCCTCCGGCGGATTGGCCCATGTGGAGGTATGACTCCAACCGCAGCGGCGCAACTCCAATTGAACTGCCGCCCAATCTCTATCGTCAGTGGGAATTGCGACTGCCCCGGCTCGAACAGGCTTGGCCAGACCAGGGCAGCAGGATTAACTACGACCACTGCTACGAGCCAATCGTACTGGGCCACAAGCTGTTCGTCGGCTCGTCGGCGACCGACAGCGTCACCGCGTACGATACCGAAACCTGCGCGGTGATATGGCGGTTTTTTGCCGACGCGCCAATTCGGCTGGCTCCTGCGGGCTGGGTTGACAGGCTCTTTGTTGTCTGCGATGACGGTTATCTTTATTGCCTGAACGCCGAAGATGGTGCACTGCTGTGGAAATTTCGCGGAGCTCCCACGGACAAAAAGGTCCTCGGCAGCAAACGCCTGTGTTCGGCCTGGCCGGCACGCGGTGGACCAGCCGTACTTGAAGGCACCGTTTACTTTGCGGCCGGCATCTGGCCTTTCATGGGCTCGTTCGTCTATGCCCTGGATGCAGCCACGGGCAACGTTATCTGGATAAACGATGGCAGCGGTTCTATCTATATGCCTCAGCCCCACAGTGGCTCGGTCTCGTTCGGTGCCTTGGCGCCGCAGGGGTACCTGGTGGCCACCGACTATAGGCTGGTGGTTCCCAATGGCCGGGCAGTTGCCGCCGGGCTTGATAGAAATAACGGTGAATTGCTTTACTTTCATTTTCAACAGAACAATAAGAACAGTACAAACCATGTCGCCGCCTTCGGAGACTACTTCAACAACTCTGGAAGACTATTTAGACTTTCTGACGGTTCGACGGCTGGCAGCCTTACTGATGGGGCCATCATGACGGAGAGCGGAAACTATGTTGAGACTTTGGGGAAAAAGGTTTTCTGCAAGGCAGGCAACCGCCTGTATGCCGGCAGCGGCGGTAACATCATTGCAGCGGAGCGTGGTAGCCTACGATGGCAAGAAGCCATCACGGGTACGCCAGCCAGTATGCTGGTCGGGGATGGCAAGCTTTTTGTGGTGACCGAGGAAGGTAGCATTTATTGCTATGGCCCGACAGAACTTTCCCATCCGCCGGTAATCAATGAAGTGGCGGATGTGATCGCCTGGCCCGTGGAGGACGAATGGACCACCAAGGCCCAGGATATACTGGCGGCCACGGGCGTAGATGAGGGGTATTGCCTTGTCCTTGGTGTGGGCAGTGGCCGGCTGATGGAAGAGTTGGCCCGCCAGGCAGAACTAAACCAGTACGACCTGCACGTAATCGGTCTGGACCCCGATCCGGCGAAGATTGATACATTGCGAAACAGATGGCTCGGTATGGGCATCCTGAACGAACAGTTGAGCGCTGTCGTCGGTGAGATTTGCACCGCGCAATTTCCGCCTTATCTGGCTCATTTGATTGTCTCGGAGGACCTCAACGCAGCGGGAATAGACTATGGAAACACTTTCGTAGAAAAGGCGTTTTATTCACTTCGGCCTTACGGAGGCCAGATTTGTCTTGGCGCCGAGACCCTGGAGTTGCTGCAGCAGGCCGCAGCGGCCGGCGAATTGGCCAACGCCAATATCACTGTCTCAGGGAATTTTGCTGTGCTGGAGCGGGCCGGCGCCCTGCCGGGTTCGGCTGACTGGACCCATAATTATGCGGACGCGTCTAATTCGGTGGTGTCCAATGACCAACTGGTCAAGGCACCGCTGGGATTGCTGTGGTTTGGCGGTCCCACACATGGGGGCGATTCCTACAACAGGATTCTGCCGCGTCACGGTCACGGACCCAACCCACAAGTAGTGGCAGGGCGATTATTTATCGAAGGCCCAAACATCATGCGGGCCGTTGACGTTTACACCGGGCGCGTGCTGTGGGAAGCCGACCTGCCGGGTGTGGGAAAACACTATGACTATACATCTCACGAAGCGGGGGCCAACGCTATCGGCTCCAATTATGCCACGGCTACCGATGGGGTTTATATATGCTACGGTACTGAATGCCGAAGGCTTGATCCCAAAAATGGGGCAACAATCAGCACCTTCCGCATTGCCGACCCCACTTACGGCTACGCCACTTTCGGCCAGGTCAAAATCTGGGACGACCTGTTGATTGTGGCCGCAAACCCGATTCCCTATAACGGCATTGTTGGGGGACGCGGCAACTACAGCGAAGCGAGCAGCCGATTTCTGGTGGTCATGGACCGCTTTAGCGGAACGATTTTGTGGCAACGAAGAGCCAATCACTCCTTCCACCATAACACTATCATCGTCGGCAATGACATTTTGTACTGCATAGATAGGATTGTTCCTACTCAGGCTGACCCGCCTGACCCGCTGAGACGTCGTGGCGCTGATGGTGATGTCGGCGTGCTATGGCGACTATTGGCATTGGACGTCAGAACAGGGGAAGAGATATGGAGCACTACCACTGACGTCTTCGGCACCTGGCTGGGCTACTCGGAGCAATACGATGTCCTGCTTCAATCCGGCAGGCCTTCCAGAGATATGGTGCATGGCGAGCCGAGCAGGCAAATCGCTTATGACGGCAGTAATGGAACGGTTCTCTGGGAACAAGGCAGTTGTATCGGTGGACCGTGTCTGCTTCATGGCGATATGGTCATCGCACAAGCACGCAATCTGGGCAATGCCCGCCATATCATGACCGGCGAAACCTACATGACAGAACATCCGGTCACCGGCGAGTTAGTACCCTGGAGATTCGGGCGCACATACGGATGTAATACGGCGGTGGGCTGCGAGAATCTACTGACTTTTCGCTCCGGAGCGGCGGGCTATTATGACATGACAAATTTCGGCGGCACGGGCAACTTCGGCGGGTTCAAATCGGGCTGCTCATCTAATCTCATCCCGGCCAACGGCGTTCTCAGCGCACCGGATTATACCCGAACCTGCACGTGCGGTTACCAGAACCAGACGTCCCTGGCAATGGTCCATATGCCCGAGGCCGAGATGTGGACACATAATTCGCTTAGCTCGGCCAGTGGGCCAATCAAAAAGGTCGGGATTAATTTTGGAGCTCCGGGTGATCGCCTTGCCGATAACGGCGTTTTATGGCTGGATTATCCCAGCGTTGGTGGCCCGTCTCCCAATATCGACATAACGACCATGCCGGCAAGCCCCAGATGGTTTCGCCATCATGCGGCACGGTTCGAGGGCGAGGACTTCGGGTGGGTCACGGCCTCGGGTGCTATTGGCCTGACCAACGTTACGATTGCACTGGGAAACAGCGAACAGGCTGAATACCGGGTTCGGCTGTATTTTGCTGAACCCGAGGGCGTCGAAGTAGGCCAGCGTGTGTTCGACCTCGCCATACAGGGTAAGCAGGTCTTGAATAATTTTGATATTGCTCAAGACGCAGGAAGCAATGGCAGTGGTATCATCAGAGAGTTCCAGCCGATCAAGGCAACAGCGGACCTGACGATAACGCTGACCCCTTTGGTAGGTAGGCCGGTAATCTGCGGCATCGAGTTGCTTCGTTTAATTTGAAATTATCTGGCGCCCGTAGCTCAGTAGGATAGAGCATCGGTTTCCTAAACCGAAGGTCAGAGGTTCGAATCCTCTCGGGCGTAGTGGTCGGTTAAACTACGATAAAGCACTAATTTTCTATATAAGCTGTGTTTTGCCAGGAATAGCAACAGGTCGGACCGGCAACTCGCCCAGCTCGTATTTTTCAGGTGACAGGTCGAGCTTGGACTTAATGGCCCAGTCCCATTTCAAGGCTCGGCCGGTGTAAGCACTCATACGGCCCATAATGACGGTCATAGTACTTTCAGCGAGTCTTTTGCACTCATTGATGGGTTTGCCCTGGCGAATGCTCTTAATAAGATTAGCGTACTGGGCCACCTCGCCACTATGTATTTGGCCATCGTATTTGTAGATTCTCTGGCCTTTTATATTATCTATGTAACCCTCGGCTCGTGTAGTATAGGTCGCTCCTTTTGTGCAGACCACGCGCTCGCCGACTCGCGGCGTGGAGCCCTCGATCTGGGAGCACATACTCATTACACGAATACCGTTCGGATATTCGTACTCAATGGTGAAGTGGTCGTAGATATTGCCAAACTCTGGGCCTGTTCGAGCCTGGCGGCCACCCATGCCGAGACATTGAACCGGGTGTGAGCCGATGGCCCAGTTTATGATGTCCATATTGTGCAGGTGCTGCTCCACGATATGGTCACCGGACAGCCAGACGAAGTACGGCCAGCAGCGGAGCTGCCATTCCATGTCTGACCATTCGGGTTTGCGATGCTGGAAGTGCCACTGGGCATGGCCCCAGTTCCAGTAGGCTTGGCCGCCCACAATTTCGCCGAGCCGACCACCATGGATGCGTTTGATGAGTTCAAGATACTGCGGCTGCCATCGTTGTTGTGTCCCGACCACGATGGACAATTTCTTCCTATCAGCCAGCTCCGCTGAGGCCAACAACGAGCGCACACCGACAGGGTCCACCGCACCAGGTTTTTCCATAAAGATATGTTTGTCGGCTTCTACTGCTTCCTTGACCATTGGTGGACGAAAACCAGGCGGAGTAGTGAGCATCACGATGTCCAACTCTTTCATAGCGATGACCTTCTTGTAGGCATCGAAGCCCAGAAAGCAAGTCTCCGAGCTGACTTTGACTTTGTCGGGAAAGGCTTTTTTGAGGTTGGCTAAAGAACTTTCGAGCCGGTCGGCGAACACATCTGCCACGGCGACCAGTTCCACCCCATCGGCTGATTTGAGACAATCGATAGCGTCTTTAGTTCCTCGGCTACCGCAGCCGACCAGAGCAACTCGCACGGTATCAGAGCCTGCGGCAAAAATCTTGCTACTCGGCGATAGTATAGCACCTGCCCAGACACCGGCGCCAGACTTCAACAGGTCTCTTCGCGAAATCTGCTTGGTATTGTTGTTCATTTCTATCTCCTTTATCTGTTTCTCTAAAATAACAAATCTTATTTGATTCTTACTGTCAGCGAGCGCACACTTCTACATGGTTGACCACGTTCTGCGGCTGTCCGGCTAAAAAGGCAGCCACATTGTCCACCGTGACCTTAAGCAGGCGCTTTCTTGCTGCTCGGGTCGCCCAGGCGATGTGGGGCGTGATGTAGCAGTTCTTGGCCTTAAGTAGTGGGTTGGCCTCTGTCGGTGGCTCTGTCGTGAGCACGTCTAAACCGGCGCCTGCGAGCTTTGCGTTGTTTAGCGCATCGGCTAAAGCCTGCTCATCGATTAGCGGGCCTCGGCTGGTATTGATAAGAAATGCCGTTGGTTTCATCAAGGAAAGAAGCTGTTCATTAACCAGTTTCTCAGTTTGAGCCGTCAGGGGACAATGTAAACTGACTATATCAGCGAGCCGAAAGACATCCTCTAACTCCACCATCCGGCACCCTTCAGGCATCTGCGATGGTGAGACTATGTCGTAAATAATGACCTTCATGCCGAACGCCAGTGCGAGCCTCGCCGTTGCCTGGCCGATCCTTCCAAACCCGATGATGCCCATGCTCAATCCCTGCAGTTCAATCAGAGGCGCAAGCCAGTAACAGAAATCAGAACTAGTGCACCATCGCCCATCCCTTACCGTCCGGGCGTGGCCGGCGACATTCTGGGTCAGGTTCAGTATATGCGCAAAGACCATTTGAGCCACGGACTCTGTTCCGTAGATGGGGACATTACTAACGGGGATGCCTCGCTTTCGGGCAGCCTCTATATCGACGACGTTATAGCCCGTTGCCAGGACACTGATGTACTTTAGTGCCTTAAGCTGCGCGATGACCTCTGCCGAGAGCACTGTCTTGTTGGTCAGTACAATTTCAGCGCCATCGGCCCGCTGAATTGTCTTTTCGGCAGGGGTGCGGTCATAGATTATACATTGGCCAAGGGCCTCCAGGTCACTCCAGGATAGGTCTCCGGGATTCAAGGTATAGCCGTCTAATACAACGATTCTCATTCTGTAAAGGACACGAAAGACACTATTTCGCATTCGCGTGGTCGATAGCGGTTGCGATACTCGCACCGGCCCTAAACTTGACACCCTGGTCAGCCAGGCATTTCTCCAGTGCCGAGAGAAACAGCATCACATTGCTGAGAGTCGATGCGCTACCCATCAGGCCGATACGCCATGCTTTTCCTTTGAAGTTGCCCAATCCACCACCAATCTCAATATTGAACTCACGGAGCAGTTGCTTTCGCACAGCAACATCATCAACACCGGCAGGTATAGCCACAGCATTAAGCATAGGTAGTTCATATCCTGGCTGGGGCAAGTACTGGATTCCGATCGCAGATAGCCCTGCCTTTAGGATTTTGTGGTTGGTCGAATGTCTGGCCCACCGCTTCTCCAATCTTTCTTCTTTAATCATCCGTAGCGCCTCTAGCAGAGCGTAGTTCATATTGACCGGTGCTGTGTGATGATACAGGCGCTCGCTTCCCCAATACTGACGGATCATTGCAACGTCCAGATACCAACTCTGAACCTTGCTCTTTCGGTTCTCAATAGCTTTAACGGCTGCCTCACTAAAGGTCACCGGTGACAGTCCCGGCGGGCACGATAGGCACTTTTGTGTGCCGGAATAGCAGGCATCTATCTGCCAGCCATCTACATCCACCTCCATCCCACCTAAGCTGGTAACGGTGTCCACCAACAGCAAAGCGCCCGCATTGTGCACAATGTCAGAGATTTCCTGCACAGGCTGGCACACGCCGGTAGAGGTCTCGGCATGTACAATGCCGACCACCTTGGCTCTGTTTTTCTGAAGGGCCTGCTTGATTTGCTCTGGCGTGAATGCTTTGCCCCACTCAATCTCGACGGTCGAGACATCGGCCCCACATCTCTCGGCCACATCTGCCATGCGTTTGCCAAAGACGCCATTGATACACACGAGCATTGGCTCGCCCGGCTCGATAAGATTAACCACGCAGGTTTCCATACCGGCGCTTCCGGTACCTGAGACAGCGAACGTCAGCTCGTTTTTGGTCTGAAAGGTGTATTGGAGCAGTTCTCGAATCTCATTCAATACATCCAGAAACGCGGGGTCAAGATGTCCTATAGTAGGACGGGCCATCGCCTGCAGAACCCTTGGGTCAACATCAGACGGACCTGGGCCCATAAGGACCCGCTTCTGTGTGTTAGGTGTACTCATCTGTGTCGTTCTCAATCATGCTGTTTGTGTTATCTTTCTCAAGCTCTGGCTTGCCTTAATCACAAGCGTAATGGCAACACCAAGCAGAACGAGCGAGAGAATAATCAAGGGAACGTTTCCGGCCACAAGGTTTTTGTAGACCATGAAACACAAAGCCGTCAGTGTCACGCAGAACATAAAATACATAGGATACTTCACAAACCTGTTTTTCTTGCGAAGTTCTGCCAGCCATACGGTTATCGCCAAAAGAGCGATTGAGGCTAACAGTTGATTTGCTGAGCCGAAGAGCGGCCATAGCAATTTACTTGTCCCTGAGAATGTCAACAGCATGGCGACGGCAATCGTGGCCAAGGTTCCAACGTAGCGGTTGTTGCTTAAAATGGTCAGTTTTCCTATATCTTCGAAGAACTCTTGAAACATAAACCGACCCAAGCGAGTCGCGGTATCCAGAGTGGTCAGGGCAAATGCTGATATGGCAAGTGCAGCGAAAGTTACGCCTGCCTTCTCTGGTATGCCAAGATGGGAGATAAAGCCACCAACTCCCGATGAGAAAATGCCAATAGGCCCACCACCTTCCGGCTTTATCAGCTCCTTGTAGTCACCTTGCAAGATGGTAATGGCAGTAATCAACGCGATAACAGCCAACAATCCTTCTATGAGCATACTACCGTATCCAATAGGTTTGGCATCTGTCTCTTTATTGAGCTGCTTTGCGGTCGTGCCCGCAGAGATCAAGGAATGAAATCCGCTTATCGCACCACAGGCGACCGTAACAAAGAGGATGGGAAACAGATAGCCTAAATCCGTTTGAAATCCTGTAAAAGCCGGAAAAGTAACCTTTGGATTAGCAGCAAAGATCCCGATAACACCAGCCAGCAGTATCAGGTACAGAAGAAACGAGCTTAAATAATCCCTGGGTTGCAGAAGAATCCAGACCGGTGCAACCGCGGCAAAAAATACGTAAACAAATAAGACAACCTTCCAGACATCATAAGACTGCGTGATGGGCAAGCGAACACCAATAACAACGCAACCAAAAAGCAGAGCGACACCTATGACCGATGACAACCATAAAGGCGCTTTGAATCGATATATGCTCAATCCAAAAACAATGGCCAGGACAATAAATAACAAAGAGGAGGTGGCCGTGGCAGGCTCTTTTACAAATACCTGGGCCACAACATGGGCAAATACGGCAATAACCAGAACGAGCACCGACCAGGCAAAGACCAAAAACAGCCGTTTGCCGGTTCTGCCAATATGCTCTTCAATAACTTCTCCGATGGTTTTCCCGCCGTGTCGTATCGATGCCACCAGTGAAGAGAAATCGTGAACCCCGCCCAGGAAGATACTGCCAATCAAAATCCAGAGAACAACTGGAATCCACCCAAACACGGCAGCCATAATCGGCCCGACAATAGGAGCAGCGCCGGCAATGGAAGCAAAATGATGACCCATCAATACCGGTGCTTTTGTGGGGACGTAGTCCACTCCATCTTGCTTAGTGTGTGCCGGTGTCGTGTGCTTGAGGTCCAGGTCTAACTTCTGGGCTATAAATCGGCCATACAGAATATAGCCAATCAATAACGAAACAATCGCTACGGCCATTAACAACGCGGCTGACATTTTTATACCCTTAAATATTGATGCAAAACTGCAATTTGTGTCCTGAGAGTCATGCCCTATTTGATTGTCAAAGTTACCCTGCCCAAGGGGCCACAGTCTCCCATATAATCGCCTTTTATTGCTTCAGCTTTGGCCTTGTAGGCCGGAGCCGCCGTGCCAGTGACGACAACCATACCGGGTTGTAATTTACCGCCAAGCTTCACAACGTGGTTAGCCAGCCACAGAAGAGAATTCCAGGGGCTGCCCATAACATTGGTTGCGGGACTTGCCTCAATGGTCTTGCCATCTCGAATCAGTTTGAGTGTGACTGTATCAACATCCACTTTGCCCGGCTCTACAGCGGGTCCAAGCACGAAGAAGTGGGCACCGACACCGTTTGCAATCGAGTCCTGGGCCGTGGGTTTGGTTTTACCTTCAACGAACCGCTCGTCACTGAGGTCAAAGGCGGCGTGTACCCACCTGACATAATCCTTTATTTCTGTAACGTCCTTGATGAGCCGGTCGATACGCTTGCTCAGCGTAAAGGCGATTTCCGTCTCAATCAAGAGCTCCATAAACGCGCTGGCCGGCAGATTCGAGCCGCTCGGCAGACGCTGCAGCAGAAACAACGGCCCACTTGCCGGCTCATTTACGCCGAACTGCTGCTGTGCGGCCTTGCTGGCGTATGCAACCTTGTAACCAACAACAGGCCCTAACCTCTTGCTGAGTTTTTTGGCCAAGGTGGCCTGGATTTGATAGGCCTTGTCCATCGAGAAAGAACCATACGTCTGGGTCAGGTACGGGATCTGCGTCTGCATCTTGCGTCCAGTCAGCATTTCCTTGACCATCTTGCCAACATCGACGCTATCTTTGGCAAATGCCTGATGTGCCGTCGCGACCGCTAAAATGGTAGCTAAAACCATCACAGAAACTCTAAAAGGGGCAAATATTCTCATTCTTCTCATTTGGTCACCTCCTAAACCCACTTTGCTTTCCTACTGACTTAGGCATCAAAGGACTCTATCTGAAGCGTGCAGCTATGTCAAATGAAAAAGTAACCATCGTGCACTTTTGCGTATTTTCACCCCGTGCTATTTTTCCCAGGTGCACCTCTTGTAAAAATAAGGCGGAACATTATAATGCTTCAGCTCCACACGTAAGTGTGTGGATGCTATCCCCTGTGCAGGGTCCCAAAAATGTATATCCCGCTGACCAGAATTCAGAAACTCATCGGCGAAAGGATGGCCAAATCCAAGCAGAGCAAGCCCTGTTTTTATATCGCCTCAAGTGCGGACGTAACAGAACTGATGGCTCTTCGGCGAGCTTGCAGCAAATCACTGGGTATCAAAATCACCAGCAATGCTTTTTTTATTCGTGCGTTGGCCTTGGGTGCAAAAAAATATCCTATTATGGTAGGCTCGGTTGCCCACTGTGACATCGAGGAAAAACCCCCGGTAAAACCGGGGGCTAAATATTTAGCCCCGTGTTTTACACGGGGTTTTCGAATCAAGATTGCCGATGCAATCAATGTTGGCTTCCCCGTCCATGCTCCACAGGGCCTGGTCGTGCCGGTGATAAAAAATGCAGACCAAAAGACATTAGCCGAAATAGCTCAATTAGAGAAGTTGCTTACTGAAAAAGCTCGTAGTAACAAATTGACGCTTGAGCAGATGCAAGACCAGACCATAGGATTGAGTAATCTGGGCGTTTATGGCATTGATTCTTTTTTTGCCATCCCCGCCCCCGTAGCCAGCACCATTTTAGCTATTGGCAATGTGTTCAAAACAGTCGTTCCAAAAGACCACAAAATGAGGGTGCGCAGAATTATCAGCCTGTCTCTGGCAGTTGACCACCGAGTTACAGATGGGGCCTATGCAGCAAAGTTTCTAAGCTTCATTACAGAACAATTGCAAAACCCACAACAGTTGATTTGATATCTATTTGGTGGGCTAAAGCCCACTCTATTCTACTATCACGGTCTCGTCTGGTTTTATGCCCAGCCGTTCGTATCTTTTGGCACGGCTTTTTTCATCGCCGATGTGAATTTCTCGAGCCAGCTTTCCCACTGTCAGCGCATGTTCTCTGGGTACGACCAGCACACCATCACCATCAGCTATTACCAAATCTCCGGGGTAAACAAGGACGCCTGCACAATTGATGGGAAAGTTGTATGATTCGGCGATGAGTCTTCCGGGTCGAACTCCGCGGGCACTGTAGCCGTTTTTGCAATAGACCGCAATCTTCTTGGTCTTAATAATCTCATCGGTATCGCGAGCGCCGCCGTTTGTTACGACGCCGACTACACCTTTTTCCGCCCAGCCAAGGCTGTTATTGGAGCCGATGAAACCACATTCGGCGATTCCGCCGGCGTCGATGACGACGAGACTGCCGGGTTTTGCAACTGACAGCCATGCGTCAGGAGCTCTTTTATATTGCTCAGACTTGAATCTTTTGAAACCTTCAAGGTTCGCAAACGAGTTTTGCCCGACCCTGACGTCAGTAGGCACATGGCGAACAGTAATGGCGAAACCTACTACCCGGTGAGAAAACTTTTCTACATCCCGCCACAAAGGACGGATATCCTTGCTCATTAAACCTATATCCTGCAGGCCAATCAGGTCCATCCCATCGAGCACATCCGTAACTCGCAGGTCCTTATATAATTCGAGGATTTCTTTTCGTGCCTGCTCGCTGTCATCAAAGCTTTTATTCATTAGCAGCCTGACGCCTTTCGGAGTGGTAAGTTTTGGAGTTTTTGACTTTTGTGCTTCGGTGACGGGAGTGCCGGATATCAATAAAAGTAATATTAATGTGATAAGGCAGATAGACTTTGATTTACATTTAGCTATTGACTCCAGTTTTTCTAAGGTGACAAGAGCTAATGAGCCGATACCACATATATGAGACCAAAAGGAAGCGCAGAAGAACTAGAACGCCGCCGTCGGCGGGCGGTGCAACTGATGCAGGAGGGCGAATCGCCGACTCTAATCGCCCGTATCTTAGGTGTATCACGTCAGTCCCTGTATCGCTGGCGCGACATGGCGCGGGCAGGTCCAAAGGGCCTGGCTGCCAAGCCACCTGGCGGCCGAAAACGCCGACTGAGCGACGCGCAACTGTCGCAATTGGAAAAACTTCTGTTAAAAGGCGCCCAAGCGTACGGCTGGGCCAACAACCTTTGGACCGCTCCTCGTGTAACCGAGGTCGTTCGCCGGTATTTCGGAATAAAACTTCATCCCGAACACGTCCGCAACATTCTGAAGCAACGGTTGGGTTGGACCAGCCAGAAGCCCGAACGCCGCGCCCGCGAACGCAACGAGAAAGAAATTGCTCGTTGGCTACGCGAAGAATTTCCCCATATAAAAAAACGCTGCTTGCCGAGGAGCTCATTTGGTCTTCCCCGATGAATCTGGTTTCATGCTCACGCCCACTGTTCGCCGAACCTTGGCTCCTCGCGGCCAGACGCCCATTCACCATTGCTGGGATCGACGGGATCGCATCTCGGCCATCAGTGCCATCACCATTAGTCCTATTCGCAAACGCCGGGGATTGTACTTTACCCTGCTGGCAGACAATGAGAATGTTCACGCCGAGGATGTGGTCAGCTTTTTGCGACAGCTTA
>JBHIDV010000022.1:0-15124 GCA_046760285.1 Sedimentisphaerales bacterium | reverse complement strand
AAAATACAAATTCCTATACTTTAAATTTCAAATTCTGTCTTCTGTCTTCTGACTAAATTCTGGTTTGTAAGGGCTTCGTTCTATAATGCCGTGCTCCAGCGGTTTGTTCTTCAATATTTCGTTGGGGCCGTAAAAGCCTTTGGATATTCTGGCCAGGGCATAGCTGATGGTGTATGGTTTTAGAAATGTACCTGGGTCGGTGACACAGTTGCATCCGAGCTGGCTGTAGTCGCCCATGCAGACGCCCATTTTGGGCTTGCCGAGGTCATAAGCTTTGCCATTGCATTTGATAATCAGAGCTTTGCGCTTGGCGGGCTCCACCAGGCCGGCAAAGATGCCCAGGTTTGCGGTGGTGGCCTGATTGCCAAAATGCGTCATATAGCCGCACAGTGAGTCACCCAGGTAAGACGGGTGCGGGAAGTTAGCCTTATTCATGAGACAGGAATTTTTGATTTCCCCACGGATGGTACAGCCGTCACCGATTATACAATCGCCGCGAAGATAAGCGCCCTGGCGGACTTCGGTTCCTTTGCCGATGATAATGGGACCTTTAATGCCCACGCCAGGTTCGATAGTGGTTTGAGAGCCGATATACATACTACCATTCTCAAGATAGATATTAGCGCCGATTATTTTTGCACCTTCGGCAACGTAGATACTGTGTCGCAGATTGTCCTTCAAGCTGCCGATGACCCAGGCAGGTTCAAAGATAGCACCATCTTGAAGCAGTACTTCGAAGTTACCGATAGTGTGGGCGGCCCCCGCTCCTGCTTGCGCAGCAAAGCGCGGGGGTGTTTTGTTCTTGAAGACCCTGGCAGAAGAACGCTTTTGGCCAATAATATCAACCAGCCATTTGGCGGCATATTCGTGGATGGCGAGTATCGCCCCATACACAGAGTTGGTCTGTTCAAAAAGCTCCTGGTGCTCGAACGGGTGAGCTTTGAAATCAAAATATGTCTCTGCCCGAAGGTCAGCGGGAATATCTTCTTTGTTCAAATCTGTTAGCTTTATCACGTCATTTGTCATTTCTTTTGTTCCTCATTCTTTTTTCTCGATTCTCGACGAGTATCAAGTATCAAGCATCGAGTGTCGAGTTCTGCAGTCAGCTATTGCCGAAAGCACCTGTTCGTGCAGAGTCTGATTGGTTGTAGCGACTACGTCCCAGACAGTCTCTTCGTTGGCTACGAATTTGACGTCATTGCCATCGAAATCAGTCACAACTGCGCCAGCCTGCTGGGCGATATAAATTCCTGAAAACACATCGACAAAGGGTTGCTGGCGAGCGAAGTAACAGTCTATTTTCCCCTCGGCCACATCGACGAATCCGTAGGGGCCGCCGTTGGGATTGAAAAATTTGAATGGTTTCAATAAATTGCGATACTCATCGACCAACGGCAAAAGAAACTTTGTCGGCTTCATTGCGTATGATTCGATGCTGGCACCAGCCATTTTGGTAACATCAGGCCGCCCCATTGATTGGCGATAGTTGCTGTCTAACTTCACCTTATGAATCAGTTGCTCTCCATCGAGCTTGGCGACAAATGCCCCTTGCTCGTTGGCAAAGGCTATTATTTGTGGGAAACAGTCAGCAACAGCACAGCAGACCGGCTTCATATCACTATCAAAAAAAGCCAGTGAGCTATACCAGAAAGCAGGTATTCCGTGCTTGAAAAGGTAACTGCCGTCGAAAGGATCACAGACGACGAAATATTTTTCCCCTGTTGCCTGGGGGTTTATCTCAACGGTGCCGGCCTCTTCAGAAAGGAACGTAAAGGGCCTGTCTGACTGTTCTAAGCGTTTTCTGTAGCCATTCTCAGTGTCCTTGTCGACTTTGAGGATGTCGGGGTCCCAGTTCTTATAGTCGCCCACTCTTTTTTCGACCGTTTCGGCGCCGGTGTTCTTCTCAGCAAGTTCGCGGACCGTATCGAGTGCCTCAGCTACACAGGCGAGGTTAAAAGCAGCTAACTCGCCTTCTGATCCCTCGACTACGCTCGGGACAAGCTTGAAGTTTTCCAGTCTGTTGGCGAAGATCCTGTCGCGCATTGAATTAGACCTCCCAAAATTAAGGTTTCCAAATTGACGCTATTATAAAAGACAATTCGAAATTTTAAATTTGAAATATTAAATTCTTAGACTTTCTGACTGCCAAGCTCGGGTCTTCTCAAAAGTCAGAGGACAGAACTCTGCTCTTTGTTTTTTGCTGTTTCCTACGTTAATCTTGGTTGTTTTCATTGTGGCATCTATGCTTTGCAAAGACGTTAAGTATTTGATTATTACCATATTATTGGTTAAAATCCAATAGGGCAACCACAACCGACAAGCACGGTTAAAGCGAAATTAAATAGTGCAATGGCAAATAGGAAAAGGCGGATTACTGTACCAGTTGTGTTATCTTTGGCTTTATTGATGAGCTTAGCGATGAACTTCAAACCACCCACAGCAGCAGAAAGGCTAAAGGCCATCGGCCAAACTTCGGGACTACCAGAAGCTCTCAGAAAGGCTCTGGAACCTGGTGTTGACTTTGAACCTATAGCCGTTCCCAAACGTGGCGACTGGCTGGCCGAGCACCCTGAAACCGGACAGACCTTCGATGATTTCACCAGGTCAAGGCCGAATCGGCCGGACAAAAAACGAAGCAAAATCTATTTGCAGCCATTGGGAGAATTTCCGAAAGGCCAAATTCCTTTGGTGCAGACGTTGAAGGCCTACGCCGCCGCTTATTTTTCTATGCCAGTGAATGTCCTTGGCTGCTTGGCTCTAAGTGACCACACTATTACGACTCGTGTTAATCCATACACAGGCAATCGGCAAATCTTAACTGGAGATGTGTTAGCTATTCTCAAAAAGAATGTTCCTGCTGATGCTTTTTGCGTGTTGGCGATCACTATGGAGGACCTTTATCCTGAGCCTTCGTGGAATTTTGTGTTCGGCCAGGCCTCACTTCGCGACAGAGTCGGCCTTTATAGCTTTGCCCGCTACGACCCAGCCTTTTATGGTCAAAAACGAGGTAAGGATTACGAAAAAGTCCTATTGTGGCGAAGCTGCAAGGTCCTGGCACACGAGACAGGCCATATGTTCGGCTTAACACATTGTATATATTTTCAGTGCGTTCTGAACGGCTCCAACCATTTAGCGGAGAGTGACGCCCGACCTGTGCACCTTTGTCCAGTTTGTTTGCGCAAACTTCAGCACAGTATCGGGTTCGATGTCGTCAGCCGTTATGGCAATCTTTTTCACTTTTACAAAAAAGTTGGTTTTGATAAGGAAGCTCAATGGGTAACGAAGCGTCTGAAACGGCTCTTGCCTACTGAAGCAGCGGAAACGATTATGGAGAAAGACCCCACGTAAAATGTGGGGCTAATTAGGTTATTTTGGTACTCTTTCTAATGATTTGAGGATGGACATGTGATTGTTGCTGTTTTCGGAGATATACACGGCAACCTTCCTGGAATGTATGAGCTCTGCAGAAACTGGCAGCAGGACAAATATGAGCACATAGACCTTGTGCTACAGACTGGCGATATAGGACTGTGGCGAACCTTTGACGAAATGGATAAAGCAACAAAGAAACACTTTGCAAAAGACCAAAGTGAGCTTGCCTCAGCAGCGTATTTATCGGGCAAGCGTACCGCTCCCATTGAGACGTGGTTCATCCATGGCAATCACGACAATTTTCCGCTTCTGGTTGCCAAAGAGGGACAGGCTGTGGACCCGGCAGGACGGATTATTTTCCTGGCTACCGGCTCGGTCAGAGAACTTCGCAAAGGCAACGAGGTGCTGCGCGTCGCAGCTTTAGGCGGCATGGAGTACCGGTTTGGAAAGTTCCCTATGCCGTCAAACGAGCGGGTTCAAAAGTATTTACATCCACCTTCCTTAGAACGTTTGCAGAAGGAAAGTCCTCAGGTCGATGTATTGCTTTTACACGATGCTCCGCTGAACAAAGGCTTGCGAAATAGATTTCCGACTGGCAGTAAACGACTAACAGAGTTGATCGAGACGATGCAGCCTCGCTTTGTGTTCTATGGCCACTATGACGATCCGCCGGAGCCATTTTATCTTGGTCCGACACTTTGTGTCGGCACAAACTCCGCTGGAGCAAGGCACATCCCGAACCGCGATGGAGCAATGGGAATCCTACGGACCAACCTATGGCAATTTCACTTTGTTGAGCCTTAAACGAGGCCGCTGGTGAGCAAAGAAAAATGAGCAAAGCAATAGCAAAGATAGGTTGCTGCGGTTTTGGGGTCGCACGGCCAAAATATTTTCAGACCTTCCCATTGGTAGAAATTCAACAGACTTTCTATCAGCCGCCGAAATCTGATACGGTTAAGCGATGGCGCCAGGAGGCCCCTGCTGAGTTTGAGTTCATCTTGAAAGCTTGGCAGCTCATCACGCACGAAACATCGAGTCCCACTTATCGCCGCCTAAAGATGCGGTTATCTGAAACGCAAAAGAAACAGGTTGGTGCGTTCCGCTGGACCGACTCCGTTCGCCGGGCCTGGGAAACGACGTTGGAGATGACCCGGCTACTCGATGCGGATAAGGTAGTATTCCAGTGTCCTGCGAGCTTTAAACCCACGGACGAAAATAAGGACCGGATGTATGAGTTTTTTACCCATGTCCAGCTCAGTAATATTACCTGCATCTGGGAGCCCCGTGGTAAGTGGCAAAATGATGAAATAGCCGCTCTTTGTCGGGAATTGAACCTGATACATTGCGTGGACCCGTTCAAGAACGAGTGTGTCACGGCAGGATTACGGTACTATCGATTACACGGAATCGGCGGCTATCGCCATCAATATTCAGACCGAGAACTTCATGACCTGGCTCAACGTTGCTCCAAGGATGCTCCAACGTATTTTTTGTTCAACAACGTAAGCATGTGGCAGGATGCCATACGATTTAAGGGGCTGCTTTAAGAAACTAAAGCTGTCATCCTCAGCCGTCTCGGTTTTCGCGCCAGGTGAGCTCAACTCCAGCGTGTTGTAGCCTTTCGAGTGTGCAATGGTACGGCTCAACGACCTCCTCCTCGAGATTGCGCACCAGAGCCGGGTCTATGGATGCAAGCCGCTCCAGAAGACCCTGACGTTCCAGCTGGGTAACTATTCTTGTATCGGCGCTCATGGCGGCAACGTGAAAACTTGCCCCTGCCTCCATCAGGTTTACAATAGCCCGAAAAGGCAGCTCGAAGCTTTCAGGCTTAGCTCCGGTCTTTCTGGTAAAAGCCTCAGGTGTTCCTGCCTTAAGTGAAATGCGCGTATGAACTTTCTTAAAGCGAGCGATCTGCCGGGCGTAGTCGGGGTCAGCCCCAATGAGGATGCCGTTGGTTTCGAGAATGAACAAGCGAAATGGCGAGCTTTCTACCTTTTCCAGCAGTCCTAAAAGGTGAGACTTACCCAATGTAGGCTCAGCACCGGAGATACGTAACTTGTTGACTCTTGCCTTACGTGCGACTCGGCTGAGCTTACGGAATGCCTCCACCGGAGAGTGAAATAGGCCGTATTTCTCGGGAAAATCTCGGCTCCAATCCACCCAGCAGAAGATGCAGCGCAGACAGCATCCGCAGGTATAGCCGGTCGCAATTCCCCCGTACACACCCGTGCAGTAGAATTTCGTGTACTTGCGGTGGTCGCCGTGACAAACAATCTGCTCCGTCCGTTTGGCAAGTTCCAGCGGGTCAAAAGGAGTAAATCCCGGCGAAAGTTGCCGCTGGTAGTCTTGAGAAAAAACAGTCATCATAGGAAATTCCAAAATTTGCAGAAGTTTCTTGACAGCCTACATTCTAACTTATTATGTTATTTTAGTTATCATATTGTGTGGGCCCCCGCTCGGCGGGAACCTAAGACATTGGGAGACAAACATGAAAACTCTACGTTTTGCCTACGAATTCTTCAAGTACCCAATACAGATAGGCACATTCACCCAAAGTTCGAAGGTTGTTGCTAAAAAGATGGCTGAAGAAATAAACGATAGCGCCAAAGTAGTTGAATTTGGTGCAGGAACCGGTTCGGTAACTGCAGAAATCTTGAAACGCCTTCCTGAGAACGGCCGATTAACATGCTTTGAAATCAATCCTCAATTTTGAAAATGTTTGGAGAAAATTAACGACCCCAGGCTGAAAATAATTAATGATGACGCTAAAAACTGCGAGCATTATGTTGATGGTATAGATTGTATCGTATCCGGCTTGCCTCTTACGCTATTTGCGAAGTCGAAAAAAGAAAGGATTCTTGCCATAACCAGTAAATCAAAAAGATACATCCAGCTGCAATATACGCCCTTATTGGTCAAAAAGATGAAGCACTATTTTTCAGACGTGAAGCTGAAATTTGTGCCGCAGAACCTTCCTCCTGCTTTTATTTATGTCTGCAGTACCTCTGCGGAATAAACGGTAAAAACCCCGTGTAAAGACCCCGCCATAAACCCGTGGTTCCCGCGGAGCGGGGACCCGTCCTGAGCAGGGTCAAAGGATGGCGGAGTTGAATATTTTATTTAGCCGTCGTCGGTACGGCGACGGTTGAACGGGCAAATATCTATGCCTAAAGTAACCACGCCAGCGAAAGTCAAAAAAAGAGACGGCTCAATCGTCAAGTTCGACGAAACAAAAATCAAAGTTGCTGTTGAAAAGGCTGCCCTCGAAGTCTTAGGCCAAAGAGAAAAAGCCAGAACTGTCTCTCGGCGTGTGACTGAGGTCGTAGTAAAAAAGTTATCACAACAGTATAAAGGCAAAATCCCCGACATCGAAAACATCCAGGATATGGTCGAGCACGCCTTGATGAGTGAGGGATATAACCACATCGCAAAAAGCTACATTCTTTACCGAGAAAATCGAAGTCAATTGCGCCTTACCAAATCGGCGTTGGGCCTGAAGGACGACCTTAAGCTGCCCGTCAATACCATGGAGGTTTTGAGAAGAAGATATTTATTAAAAGATGAAAACCAAAACATCGTTGAAACCCCCAGTGAGCTTTTCAGAAGAGTCGCCAGCCATGTAGCCAAAGCCGAAGATAATTTCAAGTCGCGCTATAGTAGAGAAGATGTTGAAGAGCACTTTTTTAAAATGATGCGGAATTTAGAGTTTATGCCGAACTCTCCGACTCTGATGAACGCGGGCACCTCGTTCGGACAGCTCTCAGCGTGCTTCGTGATTCCTGTTGAGGATTCCATAGAGGGGATATTCAAGGCCCTTGGTAATATGGCTCAGATACACCAGACCGGCGGAGGGACAGGCTTTAGTTTCTCGAATCTAAGGCCAAAATCAGATATTGTTCAGTCAACCAAAGGCCAGGCCTCTGGGCCGGTCTCGTTTATGAGTATATTCGACCAGGCTACCGGAGTAATTGTCCAGGGTGGAAGAAGGCGGGGAGCAAATATGGGTATTTTGCGGTGCGACCACCCCGACATTGTGGATTTTATAGAGGCCAAGATTGAACCCAGCCGGTTCAGTAACTTTAATCTGTCGGTCGGTGTGACAGACAAATTCATGCGAGCGGTTAAAGAAAATAGAGCCTTCGCTTTAATAAATCCACGAACCAGAAAAGCCGTCAGGAAGGTCAAAGCCAGAGCCTTGTTTGACCTAATAGTAAACGCCGCCTGGCGGACCGGCGAGCCCGGGTTGGTATTTCTGGACGAAATAAACAGGCGGAATCCTACGCCCGAAATAGGCCAAATCGAGGCCACAAATCCCTGCGGAGAACTGCCGTTACTTCCCTACGAAAGCTGCAACCTGGGTTCGATAAATCTGGCCAAGATGGTAAAGCAGACTCAAGACCCAAGACGTGTGGACTGGAAAAAACTTGCAGAAGCGGTTCGGTGGGTAGTCCGGTTCCTCGATGATGTGATTGAAGTAAATAACTATCCGCTTGGCCAGATAAAACAGATTACGTTGGCGAACAGAAAAATCGGTCTCGGCGTGATGGGATTCGCCGATATGCTTATAAAACTCGGAATCAGGTACAGTTCTCCACAGGCGGTTAATTTTGCCAGCAAACTTATGCGTTTTATACGCAAAGAATCAGTAGATGCTTCAATAGCCCTCGCTAAAGAAAGAGGAGTCTTTCCCAATTTCGCCAAATCCATTTACGCTAAGGACAATTTGAGACTGCGTAATGCTACTGTAAATACAATAGCGCCAACAGGTACTATAAGCATCATAGCTGGATGTTCCAGCGGCATTGAGCCTCTTTTTGCCATAAGCTTTGTGCGGAACGTATTGTCAGGTACGAAGCTTTTTGAGATTAATCCATTGTTCGAGGCTGCTGCCAAGAAAAGACACACTTTTAATAGAGAAATTCTCGCCGAGATTGCCAGGCATGGTTCTTTGCAAAACATAAAGGATGTCCCAGCAGATATAAAGAAGGTATTCGTTACCGCGTTTGATGTAAAGCCGCAGGAACATATCCAGATACAAGCGGCGTTTCAAAAATACACTGATAATGCCGTTTCTAAAACAATAAATTTACCTAACGATGCCACCGTAGAGGACGTAAGAAGCATATACTTAATGGCCCATAAATTAAAATGCAAAGGGATTACCATTTACCGGTATGGGACCAAAGCTGAGCAGGTATTGTCTTTTCCAGAGACACCCCACGTAAAACCCTTCAACTTTGCTCAGGGCAGGCGTGGGGCTAAATATCTGGTTACCGCAGGGCCAGAGTACTCGGGCGGATGCGCAACCGGCACATGCGTATTTTAGAATTTGAAATTTGAAATTTCAAATTTGAGATTGGAAAATGGGCACATTGAGAATCATCTCTCATAGCAGCAAGCCGTTTAGCGGACGGATAGAAGCTGGCCGGCTCTTGGCTGGCCAACTGTCAGAGTTCCGCAGTCAAAAACCGGCAGTACTGGGGATTCCTCGCGGCGGGATAATAATCGCCCAGCAGATTGCAGACGTGCTGGAAGCTGATTTAGATATTATACTCTCACATAAGTTAGGGGCGCCCGGAAATCCTGAGCTGGCAATTGGAGCTGTTTGTGAGGATGGAAAGCTCTTTATCGACCAGAGGATTAGTTCTTATGTAGGTGCTGACGGCGATTACATCGAACAGGAAAAAGCACGCCAACTGCAGCAGATAGCTCGCCGAATTGAGCGGTATCGTGAAGTCCTGCCAAAGCTCCCCTTGCAGGCAAAAGTAGTAATTATTACAGATGATGGCGTAGCTACCGGTGCTACTATGCAGGCAGCATTGTGGGCTGTTCGGCAGGAAAGACCGCAAAAGCTCGTAGCAGCTCTGCCGGTTGGCCCAGAAGACACCCTCAAAAAGCTGGCCGAAGATGCGGACGAGACTATATGTTTGCAGGCCCCGCCATTTTTCTCCGCGCTTAGCCAGTTCTATTCGCAGTTCGCTCAGGTGGAAGATGAAGAGTTATTGGAAATTCTCGAAGCCGAAAGCGAAAGAAGAATCAAATGAATAGTAACGAACATCAGCAGCCACCACAAGAGGTTGAGATTACGATAGATGATAAGGTTAGTATAAAAAGCAGCTTGAACGTTTTTGACCGAGCAGAAGGGATTGTTTTGTTTGCTCATGGAAGTGGCAGCGGCAGATTTAGCCCGCGTAATCGTTATGTCGCCGGCGTGCTCGAACAAGCAGGGATTGCAAGCTTGCTGATAGACCTTTTGACGGAAGAAGAGGAGAGGGTTGATCTGATAACACGAGAGCTGCGGTTCGATATTGACCTACTTACGACAAGAGTAGTAGGTGCTACGAAATGGCTTTTGGCAGATAGTGCTCTAAGCAAGCTAAAGGTCGGATATTTTGGTGCAAGTACTGGTGCATCGGCTGCATTGGTAGCTGCGGCTGAACTTGGTGAAGATATCGCTGCTGTTGTATCGCGGGGCGGACGTCCCGACCTGGCAGGTAAAGCACTTCCGAAGGTCAAGGCACCCACACTTTTGATTGTGGGCGGCAATGATTTTGTAGTAATTGATTTGAACAAACGTGCCATGGAACAACTGGCCGGCGAAAAAGAGCTGGTAATTGTGCCGGGGGCAGGACATTTGTTTGAAGAACCAGGCACGCTCCAGCAGGTAGCTCAACACGCAGCAAATTGGTTTGGTCGATATCTTTACCGTGATAAAAATAGTGGGAGAAACTAAGCTATGCGGATTGATTCATACAGCTTTGGAGTGATGAAGGTTGGAGGCAGCGAATATAGAGGAGACTTGATTGTCTTTCCAGATAAGGTCAAATCCGGCTGGTGGCGCAAACAAGGCCATAGCCTGGCCATAGAAGACCTGGAAGATGTTCTTGCATTTAAGCCGGAAGTCCTGGTGATAGGCAAGGGAGCTTCAGGACTAATGGATGTACCAGCTTCGACTCAAAAAACGCTTCAAGAAGCTGGTATAGAAGTGATTGCGGAGAATACCAGCCAGGCCTGGAGCATTTTTAATGAGCAGATGGAAAAGGGTAGAAAGGTAGCTGGCGCGTTCCATCTGACCTGTTAATGGACAACCTCTGATGGGTGAACTCTTTTTTCTTTAAGCTGGTCAAACTTTGGCGGAATTACTTTCTCCATTGATTCCGTAGGGTCCTGCTTTGGCGAAGGCCTTTGCTGAGACGAGTTCTGCCTTTGCCCGACGTCAAAGTATTCCTGCAACACCGTAAACCTTCGGTCAAGCCTGTCCATTTTCTCATTCAACGTTTGCACTTGCCGGCTGAGCTTATCGATTTTTTTCTCGACAGCCTCGATCTTGACCTGCAATCTCACTCGGATGGTATCAAGCTCACCTTTGGTCAACGGTCTGTGGATGAATAACATTATGCCCGCCATGGTAATTAAAACTACTGCTCCTCTTTGCATTTCGCTATTACCTCCCTTAAACACGGGACCGAGCTCCGCCTTAGGGCGTCCTGTGGACCACGAAGTGGGGACCCGACCCCGCTCCGCGGGAACCGAAAATGTGTTTTTATAGCTATTATTGTAAAATAGAAACTGTCTAAACTCTAAAACTATTTCGCAGTCAAGTCATTAATTGTGACGTCATCAGAATTGACTACAGCCCATCAATTTAACATTCGCCGCGGCAGACTAAAAATGGGCCTACCGTTACAAAGCCAAGGTAAACACGGAAAAGTTAGAATTGTTTAGAGGCCAAGAAAGACATAATTGTCTCGGCCACGTAGTCCTTCATTTCATCTGTAAGTTCTGGATAAATTGGAATAGCTAAAACTTCTCCCGCTGCCTTTTCTGCCTCAGGAAAATCGCCGTGCTTTCCGCCCAGATGCTTGAAGCACTCCTGTAAGTGCATGGGGTGTGGATAATATATCTCACAGCCGATGCCTTTTTCTCTAAGATAAGCAAACAATTGGTCCCTTTTGGGAACCCTGATTACGTACTGATTATATATGCTTACGCAATCTGGCCTGATATATGGCGTCTTGACAACAGTACCGGCAAACTTTTCATCGTAAAAAGCCGCGTTGTGTCTACGCGCTTCGGACCAGTTATCCAGATGTGGGAGCTTGGCTAAAAGAACCGCTGCTTGAATGGCGTCAAGACGGAAGTTGCCGCCAACCAATTTATAATAATATTTAGGATTGCCGCCGTGGTTTCGCATTATCTTAAGCCGATGGTATAACTGCTCATCGTTGGTAACCACCATACCGCCGTCCCCGGCGCCGCCAAGGTTCTTGCTGGGGAAAAAGCTAAAACAGCCCACCGTGCCGATACTGCCAGCCTTTTTGCCTTTATATGTGCTGGTGATTGATTGCGCTGCGTCTTCAATGACCGCCAGATTATATTTGTTAGCAATTTCCATAATGGGGTCCATATCAGCCATCTGGCCAAAAAGATGCACCGGCATAATCGCCTTGGTCTTTGGTGTAATCGCCGATTCGATTAGCTGCGGATTAATATTGAAAGTCATCGGGTCGATGTCCACGAATACAGGCCTTGCTCCGGCGCGGACGATACAACCAACCGTTGCAAAAAAAGTAAATGGTGTGGTAATAACTTCGTCACCCGGACCAATATCTAAACTCATTAGACTATTCAAAATAGCATCCGTACCACTGGAAGTACCCACCGCATACTTACAGTCACTCAAGGCAGCTATTTTTTCTTCCAGTTGAGCAACCTTTGGCCCACCTATACATTGCTGTGATTCGAGCACTTGCGAAACAGATGCTAAAATCTCATCTCTTATGGTTGCATATTGTGCTTTTAAATCTAATAGAGGCACCTGCATATGCGTCTTTCCAAGGAATCTTAAAACTTAAAGCTAAAAACGTAAAACTATGGAATTCCACAGTTTTTAGTTTTTCGTTTTACGCTTTACGCTTTACGCTTATTATAAAACCAACTATCAAAACCACAAAACTAAATTCCAGTCTGATGCGCAAAAAAATGGGAGGACCACCGTCTTGTGATCCTCCCTTACCAGTACCGCTGAGGACAGGACAGGACTCGGCGGAACTTCGTGAAAGAACCGAGGCCGCCAGGGCGATACCGGTTTTATTTTAGCTTTCCGAGATTAGTTAGGAATCGCCAAGATGAGAGATTTCCTGCACTTTCTCTATCAATAGAGCAGAAGAGTGAAGATAACGAGTGGTATGGCGTTTATTGTCTATGTCACGATACACGCGCTGCACTTGCTCAATTGTCAAGCCCGCAATCTGGGCTACATGTTCCAGTGGGACATTATGATTTTTGCCATACAAGCAAAGATCCATTTTATCGTAAGGCACAGAAAAATAGAACTCCGCTTGGCTTTGGGGCATAGAATAGGTATCAGTGGTAGGGCCGCGCTTACGGATTTCCTCTGGGATATTTAGGAATTCCGCCATTTGGTAGACCTGAGTTTTGTAAAGATGCGCTATAGGTTTTATATCCGCTGCCCCATCGCCTAACTTCACAAAGAATCCCTGGTCATACTCTAAGCGATTCGGTGTTCCTGCCACAGCATAATTGAGCCGGTCTGCATGGTAATACTCCAGCATTTTTCGGACTCGCTGCTTGAAGTTAGTGGCTGCCACTATCTGTAAATAAGCCTTTGCTGATAGCCGCACTTTTTTCTGCTGGCCTTCTGGTGATTGAACGACCACTGAGAATATTCGGTATTTTTTGTCATCCATCAGACTGGGAAGGACAATTTTGCACCGGTAGTCAGCCCTATATTCAGGAATCACACTCTTGATAGCCTTATCCCGATACTGGTAGCATCCAACCGCCTCGAGAATCGAAGTAATATCCCTTTGTTCTACGTTTATGCCAAGATACTCAACGATCAGACGGCTAAGGTGCAGCGTCTCAGATGAAGAGTCCCTCTCAGGCATCAGCAGTCCGAAGACCCGATCCTTGCCGAGGGCCTGCACACAAAGAGCTCCTACGACGCTACTATCGATTCCCCCTGACAAGGCAACCACAACACCATGTTTTCTCAATTGCTTGAATACTATCTCGCGCAGCCGATTGGCAATCTTGTCGCTTTCATTGGCGCAATCGAGTTTCAGAACATCTGATGTAAACATCTCTTCAGTAGTCATTCTGCTCAACACCCATAGCTTTCAGAGCCTTCTTGTCGACCTTGCCATTCAGCGTTTTTGGCAGTTCGCGAACGAATTGAACATACTTGGGAACGCAGAATTGCTCCATATTCGCTGCACAGTATCTAAGGACCTGCTTCTCGGCTAATACAGTTCTATTCATAGGCACAATGAAGGCCTTGACCGCTTGCCCCAGGATCTTATCTGGTACTCCAACGACTGCCACCTCAGCAACACCGTCTAAATTCTGGATGATGTCTTCAACCTCCTTAGGGCTTATCCGCTCAGCACTGCTGTTAATCATGTCGTCCTTTCTGTCAACAAAGTACAAGAATCCCTCCGCATCCCTCTTGAAATAGTCACCAGAGTATAAAATCTTTCCGACAGGATAGTCACCGTTCTTAAACGCCTTACTGGTCATGTCTGGATCGTTCCAGTAACCTTGCGCAACGTTCGAGCCTCTAATGGCCAATTCTCCGATTTCACCGGTCTTCACTTCGTTTCCCGCTTCGTCTACGATAAAGACCTCACAGTTTGGCATGGTCTTGCCCACCGATGAAGGCCTTTTGTCCAATTCTTTGCCGGCAAGGTATGAGACACGTACGCACTCAGTCAGTCCATACATGTTGAATATTTTCGCTTGTGGCGCCAATTTTCTCAGAGTGCGAAGGTATCTAATGGGCAAGGCAGCGCCTGCACTGGTTATGTATCGCAAGGTGCTAAAGTCGTATTTTTGGATGTCTTCCATCTGCAGCATCATAGCAGCCATGCTTGGGACAAGGGGCAGCCCAGTGACTTTCTTTTTGGCAAGGCGTTCCAATATAACATGCGGATACAGAAAGGAACGCTCGAGCACGACCGTACCACCAAACATGCACGACATAATGACCTGATATAGTCCATAGCAAAATGATAAAGGTAAAACGTTTAGGATGATGTCGTCTTGCGTATTGCCGATGTACTGGATGATACTTTTAGCTGCAGAAATCATGTTCTGATGCGTCGACACCACCCCTTTGGGTTTGCCAGTCGAGCCGGACGTATAGATCAGCGATGCTAAGTCTACATCTATGCACCGGGGCAGTGTTCTTCTGTCCAGATATTCAGCGCCCGTAGCACTTAGCTCTGAGAAAATATCGTCCCAACTCAAGGCATCTGATGCAAACCGTGACGGTATGGCCTTGGTGGTTCCAACCCAGATGAGCTTGCGCAGTTTCAGGTCACTGTCCAGAGCATCGCCCACAACCCCGGCTTTAGAAGTATGGGTTATTAGTACATTTGCGCCGGAGTTCTTAAGAACGTACCTTAGCTTACGGCCCTTAACCGAACTGGCCAGTATGACAAAGATACCCCCAGCCTTCAGGATGCCGTAAAGCGAGATTACGGTTTCGGCAGAATTATCGAGAAGCACTACGACTCTATCCTGCCTCTGAAGGCCCATGTTCAGAAGAGCACTTGCCAAGTGAGAGCTATATAGATCAAGTTTCTTATAGGTCCAACGGTCCCGCCCGCATACAAGTGCAACTTTGTCCGGCAGTAACCGGGCGGTACGAGAAAGCCAATCGTGTACCAATACTGGGTCAAATTCAATCATAGAATCTTATCTCAAAACAGTCAGCTTTACTTTTGGC
>JBHIDV010000021.1:0-15528 GCA_046760285.1 Sedimentisphaerales bacterium | reverse complement strand
CTTACGGCGCACTTAATCTGCCCAGCCGAAAAGTAAAGGACCTCATCCTCGACCAGGCAAAAAGTTGAAGCGCAGCGAAAGTCCCTGCGCAAGCAGGGACCTAACTTTCTTTCCTTATGCGTTGGGACTAAAGTAAATAATTATCTATGGATGAGATTTTGTCTTTGATGCCCGTTGCTGTTAGCGGGCATTTTTTTTATTATACGCCGGTCGACGAACGACAAGAGGCATAGAGTGAAAACGTAAAGCCATATATTAACACAATATTTGTGGCTTATATCGTTTGCTCGAAATACGCTTAGTACTTTGCAAAGCCCGGAAATATTATCTGAAATTTCAATGGCCACTGAAACGAGGTGCAGGAATAATGAAAAAGAAAATTCTGGAAAGAGAATTAAAGAAAATTGCCAGTATTAGCAAAGAGTTTGGGGCGAAAAAGGTGCTATTGTTTGGTTCTTGTCTTGAAGATATTGAGTCTGCTCGGGATATTGATATCGCAGTTAGCGGTATCAAACCCCGAGAATTTTTCAAATATTATGGTAAGGTGTCAATGGCTGTAGAGAACGAAGTGGACATAATCGATCTGGATGACGTAAGGGAACATCTCTATAAAAGAGTTTTATCCAAGGGACAGGTGGTGTATGAAGAAGGAGTATAAGGAATTATATGAAGATGTTGGAGTTAATAGATAATATTGGCCCACTGTGGGATGACGTAAAGAAAGCTATCACAGATTTTGGGGATACGTTATAAGTGATGACATGAAGACACGTATTAAGCAGATAAAATGAAAAATTCTTCCACTTTTGGCCCAGTAGGAGTCTGTCCGTGTAATTAGGTTGAAAATGGAGCCAATGGGATTCGAACCCACGACCTCTTGCATGCCATGCAAGCGCTCTCCCAACTGAGCTATGGCCCCAATCGATTTGCTATTTTCTATTTTCAATTTACTACTTTTCAACAGTAGGGTAAATAATAATATATAAATAGTAAATAGTCAATAGTAAATGGTTAAAAGACAAAAGATAGTTGTAACAGGTCGTGTTCAGGGGGTCGGTTTTCGGCCAGCAGTCTACAGAATAGCCCGAGCGCTGAGCCTTTCCGGCTTCGTCTACAATGACACCAAAGGCGTGACCATTGAATTACAGGGCCAAGAGGAAAAAATAGCTGAATTTTTGGTCCGTCTTCAGCATGATGATAAACCTCTGTTGGCAGAAATAAAATCCTGTAAGACGGTCGATATACCCGTAATAAAGGACGAAGATAGATTCGTCATCGAAACCAGCGATGCCGAAGGGACCGCTCTATCGCAGGTAACCGCTGATATCGCCACCTGCCGAGATTGCCTCACTGAGATGGCCGATAAGGAAGATTTTCGCTACGGCTATCCGTTTATAAACTGCACTAATTGTGGGCCAAGGTATTCTATAGTCAAAACCATTCCCTACGACAGGCCTAATACTACGATGTCGGTCTTTAAGATGTGCGACAAATGTGCAGCTCAGTACACCGATGTCACCGACCGGCGTTTTCACGCCCAGCCCGTTGCCTGCGGCGCGTGCGGGCCGAAGATCTGGCTAACCGACAGCAAAGGAAAAACAGCAAAAACAGGAACCGACAACACTATAACTGAAACCGCCAGCTTACTTCGGGCTGGAAAAATTGTTGCTATAAAAGGGATTGGCGGATTTCACCTCGCTGTCGATGCGCTAAACAATGAAGCAGTGCTTCGCTTGCGAGAGCGCAAACGGCGAGACCATAAGCCCTTCGCTATGATGACCGATTCAATTGAAAAGATAAAAGAACATGCGGAGGTAAGTGAACTGGCAGAAAAGCTCCTAAAAAGTCCCCAAAGCCCGATTGTTTTACTGCCGAAAAGGAAAAACTCACGTGTCGCTCCATCGGTGGCCAGCGGTGTAAATACTTTCGGCTTTATGCTGTGTTATGCTCCACTGCACTATTTGCTGTTTGCGCAAGGTATAGACATTCTGGTAATGACCAGTGGCAATATTTCTGATGAGCCATTGATTTGCAAAAATGAAAAGGCCTTACAGTATCTGGGCCAAGTTGCAGACGCTTTTTTGATGCATAATAGAAAAATTTATCGGCAGGTTGATGATACGGTTGTCCATTTTATTGACGAGCAGCCGGTGCCTTTAAGAAGAGCCAGAGGATATGTGCCTACCCCGATTCTTATGGACAGAAGCTGCACACAGGACATATTCGCCGCAGGAGCAGATATGAAGAATACCTTTTGTTTTGCAAAGCAAAATCAGCTTATTTGCAGCGAGCACATAGGTGACCTTGAAGATGCAGAGGTCTATCATCACTATATCGAATCAATCGAACACCTCGCGAAACTGTTTGAGGTCAAGCCGAAAATTGTAGTCTGTGACCTTCATCCAGGGTATCTATCCACACGATACGCCCAGTCACTATCCGATGTAAAGGTCATTGGCGTTCAACATCACTGGGCCCACATTGCATCGGTCTTGGTTGAACATGGCCTGGAAGGGCCAGTGATTGGCATATCGTGTGACGGCACCGGCTATGGAACCGATGGAGCTATTTGGGGCTGTGAGTGCATGATTGCGGCACTCACAGATTTCCAGCGTTTTGGCCACTTAGCTTATTACCCTCTGACAGGTGCGGATAAGGCCAGTAAAGAAGCTATAAGACCTACCCTCGCACTGCTGAAGAAAGCCTATGGAGGTGACTTTAAGCTAATCAAGTTCGCATGGCTGCCGGAGCAAATCGAGCCTGACACAAGTAAACAACAATTCATCTTAGAACAAATTGAAAAACGCATCAACACGGTAGAAACTTCCAGCTTAGGCAGAGTTTTCGACGCAGTTGCTGCGATGCTCAGGCTGGGCAGCTACAATCATTTTGACGCACAACTGCCTATGGCCCTGGAGGCAATTGTTGAAGAAGGCATCGAGGAACATTATGATTTTGAACTTATAAAAGGAAAAGGCCAGCCGTTTCAGCTCGATTTATGTAAGATGATAAGGCAGCTAATCGCCGACATTCAAAAAGGCCAAATTGCTGGTGTTATCTCAGCAAAATTTCATAACACGCTTTGCATCGCCCTGCTGGCGATGGCTAAACAAGCCAGGGAAAGGACAAAACTCGAAACAGTTGCATTGAGTGGCGGCGTCTTTTGTAATCGATATTTGACAAACTGCTTGATTAAACTATTGAGAAAAAACTCCTTTTCCGTATTATTTAACCGGGAGGTCCCCGCGAATGATGGCGGAATATCCGTCGGCCAGGCAGCAATTGCAGTTAATATCCTAAAGCATATCTCGTGAAGCATTTAATTGTTTTTCGCATTCCAGTCGTTGATGTCAATTGTTATCGGCTCCTTGAAACGACAAGGACATACTTTAGGTGTAAAGAACATAGCTGACGCATGGGTCCGGCTGGCTACTTGCCAAATAACTCTTCATAAACCTTGTATGAAGTCTTTTTCATGCCAACTTTTTCGTATGTGCTTACAGCAGTGTGATTAGATTGTTCAACATATAGGCGAAAGCCACAAACATTTGACTGGTGTGATGCTTTATCTTTCAGATATTCATATAGCCGCTTAAAAACGCCTCGTTGGCGAAACTCTGGCTTTACATAAACGCTTTGAATCCACCACAACAAACCACAACGCCAGTCGCTCCACTCAAAAGTAACCATGCAAGAGCCTATGACCTCGCTGGACTTCTCAGCAACCACATAGAATCCATACTGTGGGTTTTTCAGAAGTGTCCGGACAGCTTTGCTTACCAGAGGTAATGATAGCTGTTTGTGCTCTGTTTCCCAAGCCAATGCCATGTTAAATTTCACCAGAGCAACAGCATCCTTATCTTGCCCTATTCTGACTGACAGCCCATTTAGCATTACTTATACCTCCCGTGGGGACCCCGCTCCGCGGCGCGGCAAGGTGTCCTGTGGAGAACCCTACGGCATAAAGTTTCTTCATTGTCGCAATATAGAGCACGCCGTTGGCAGCGATGGGCGAGCTAACAATGGGACTATCCAGCTCAATCGAACTGATAACCCTCTTGTCTCTGCTCGCCGCCAGCACCCAGAAATCCCTCCGACGCGTGCCGATGTAGACCTTCCCGTCGGCCACGAGCGTGCTTGCCCATATCTCTCCCTTCGTCTCGTGTGTCCAGTAAGGCTGGCCCGTCTCGGCATCCACGCAGTGGACTAATCGCCCGCAATCGGCAACAAAAACCAGGCCATCGTAGACAGATGGCGTAGAGCAGCAGTGGCGCTGTAACGGGTAGGACCAAGCCTCACCATTGTTCGTTGAGACGGCGGTCTTGGTCGCGTCAATGCACTTCAGCCATGCCTGACGTTTACCCCACCAAATATCACCTCCGACTGTCACATACAAGCGATTCTGGTGAAAGACCGGCATGCTCTTAATATTACTGGGGCTTTCCTGGCGGTTTCCAATGTACTGGTGAATGTTTTCCTTCGGGGCTGTCGGGTCACAATCGAACCGCCAAACTCTCCTCAACTTTTCTACTACTGGCGCAGCTGGAGCGAACTGTAAGGCCTCGAAGGCATAGCATACACCGTCCCCGCCACAGAAGAATACCAGTGTTTGCCCGTTCACATTAGCCAGTGCTGGCGACGACCAGGTACAGTGGAAGATCCGCGGGCCAATGCGTTCCGCGTCTTGCGCCACGAGCCGGCCAGTTGTCTTGTCGAGAACAATTAGGCTCGGCGCGTTAGGGGCAAAGACGCCGCTGTGCGCACTATTAAGACCGTTGCTCGTGTTAACGTACAGAAACTGCCCGTGCAGGAGAATCGAGCTATGTGCCGCGTCATGTTGGTGAACTCCTACCTCTGCAGGTATGTCGAACAGCCAAACAATGTCCGCATCTGTCTTGGTCACCTGCATAGGCTCAACACCGCGCGGGGCCATGTGCCGGCCTTCATCCACGTATGGCCCATCGTTGCCATTGGTCTGGCCGTTGAGGTCGAGGCACATTACTTCGCCACGATTGCTCATGATGTAGACCCGGTCGCCTTCAACAGTAGCCGGCGAGACAATACCTGTTCTGGGTGAATCCACACGCGGATCGCGTCCCAGCTTGGGAACGACAAGCTGCCAGCAAAAGCTTCCGTCGTTGGCGTTCAAGCACAACAACACACCGCGGTCGCCCTTGTGCCGCTCATCGCGTGGGTTGCCGTTGTTTGTACCAATCAGCACCTTGCCACCGCCCACTACGGCAGTAGAGTAAGTCTGCGTACCCAGCGGAACTACCCACTTGATGTTTTTGCCCGTCGCTGGATCAAAGGTTTCGGGCAGGCCGGTTTCGGCCGATACCATGTTCCGGGAATATCTCTGGCCCCACTGTAGCTGGTCATCCCCAAAAGCAGTGGAGACAATGGCCAGACTGCAGAACACGACACGAACCACTAACTGAGTTCCCCCTGCTCTTATATTCGCCTGCCCCGGCGTCTGCCGACGCAAGTCGGGGCAGCGGGACAAGAAGACCCGGGGGTGTCCCTTCCCGGCTGAGCTTTGCTCTATTAACATAACTTTCCTCCTTGCTCTGGAGACCCGCAGTTTCGTCGCCCGTCGCTGGTATCTCGTATGAGCCACAAGGCACGCGTGCGGTGCGTAATTGCTGCGCCGGTCATTTATGGTTACGAGCAAAAAACAGCTACTTCATCGAGCACTAATTTTAACTAACGAGCAATACAGTTTCAAGCTGGGTTCCCATTTTGCGATTTATTGCAAAATGGGGTCCCTCTCCTGCATGTGAATTAGTGAATTAGTGAATGCGCCTCGCAGCCAATTAACTAATTCGCTAATTGACTAATCAACTAATTTTTGATAATCAAAGATGCAGCATCAAGCGATTAGCGACAAGCGACATGCCCCATCGTCCCTCGTCCCTCGTCCCTCGGGACACGATGGAAGATGGAGGATGGAGGATGGACGAGCCCCACTTTCCACTTGTCGAATAACTCTTGTTTACCAGAGGTAATGGTATGGGTGGCAAAGTTTTGTTCTTGATTTGTGTGAGTTTTATCTGTATTTCGTAATGGTAGATTCCAGGGACTCAGCACAGTGGCAGTGAGACCCCACTTTCGGGCAGCTCTGTTCAGAAGAAAAGTCTATTGAGTTCAAAAAAATTTATCAAAAGTGTATTGATTGTTATTACTTTAGGCCTTGGCTGCGCAGTAGCTATCTATTTGATTTCGCCTGGTGGACAAAATCCGCCCCGCACCAATTGTCCGGCAGCGAAAGTCCCGGACCTGGACGAAGCTGGGAGCATGGCTACAGGTTCAATTGGTGCGGGGTGGTATAGTGTAGTCCCTCCTATAATAGCAATTTTGCTTTCCTTTTTGACACGCCATGTCCTTCTCAGCTTAGGAATTGCCATCGTGGTAGGCGGTCTGTTGGCTCAGGTTCCCCAGGCTCCACTGAGGCTTTCTGCCTGGCTTGATGGGCTCAAAACAGTTAGCATTTGCGTGGCGGATACTATCAACAATAAAACGAATCTACAAATTCTTTCCTTTATCCCGCCCATATTTGTGATGATAGAAGTAATCATCGCCGCGGGAGGCTTCAAGGGAGTCATTTTATGGGGCCTCAAGTGGGTGAAGGGCAGAAGATCCGCGCAGGCAGCCACGGCTGTGATGGGAATACTCTGTTTCATCGACGATTATGCCAATGCCATAATTGTGGGCTCAATGATGCAGCCGATCACCGACCGGTTTCGCGTCAGTCGTGAAAAACTGGCCTTCCTTGTCGACGCCACCAGCGCACCTATCTCAGGACTGGCGATTGTGAGTACCTGGATTGCCTATGAAGTGGGCTTATTTACCGACATGGCGCAAAAGCTGGGGATTGAAAAGAGCGGTTATTCAATGTTCTTCGATGCCCTCAGTTTCCGCTTCTACTGTCTGTTGATGATTGCTTTTGTCTTTCTGCATATCCTTATGGGCCGGGATTTTGGCCCGATGAAAACCGCTGAAAAGCTGGCTCGTAGAAAGAACCCTATCGAAGAAGGCCAGCGAATCGCGAATCGCAAAGGGCAAATCGCAAATCGCGACAAGCGATTAGCGACAAGCGACATGCCCCATGGCCGAGCAGTTAATGCCCTTCTACCGCTGGGCGGACTCATACTATTTCATATAATCGGGCTTTGGATAGACGGTAACGGCCCGGCTAAGCTGGCCGAAGGTGGCTCCCTGTTTAGTTGGGTTTACTGGCGAGAAGTTATCAGTAATGCAAGAAACAGCCATCTTATCCTTCTTTATGCAGCGGTATTTGGCATGACACTGGCTTTGGCTTGTGGACGAATCTTTGGCTTGTTGCGTTTGTCCATAATGTGCAAATGCTTTGGCCGGGGTATCAAGCGAGCTATGATGCCCTTTGCCATACTGATTCTTGCCTGGTCGCTGAAGAATTGCTGTGATACCTTAAAGACCGGAGAGTTTCTGACAACGATTCTGGCAGGTAGAGTCTCGCCTCACTGGTTTGGCCCAATTCTTTTTCTCGTTGCTTCTTTGACTTCGTTTGCCACAGGCACCAGTTGGGGAACGATGGCTATACTAATCCCAACCGCTATCCCAATTGCCTTTGCACTCGATGGCCAGACTTATGGCCTGACTACGATGATAAGTTTAGCAGCAGTGCTGGATGGCGCAATCTTTGGCGACCACTGCTCACCCATCTCCGACACGACAATTATAAGTTCTACCGCCAGTTCCTGCGAGCTGATCCAGCACGTTCGTACACAACTGCCTTATAGTTTATGTGTTGCCGGGGCCGCTTTTTTCCTGGGTTACCTTCCCAGCGCTTTCGGCCTTGCGCCTGGGTGGAGCATGGTACTGGCAGTTTTATTTATGCTCTTTTTTCTTCTGTCACCACGGCAGCGGCTGAGAGGTGCCCATACCTGGCCCTAATAGTATGGCGTTGAGGAATAATCGTTGCACACCAGGTAGCCACATTCGATATGTTGGGTCTGTTGCAAATAGAATCAATTGGCCTTGGCTGATGGACTCTACAGTGGCGTACGCGGTATCTGCAAGGCGTTCTTTAGCTTCCGGCCAGAGCAGTCCGCTCAAACGTAACTTGCTCTTTTCGCCAAGGCGAACAACAGTCTTCACTGGATGCTTCGACATAAACGCGTAACTGCCCCAAAACATAACGGGCAGCTTCTCCTGCAGACCGAAACCCAGCCAATGCTCTGTATTAACCACACCTGTAACGAATGTGCCCCGCGGACTGAAAAGGCGTCGCCATTCGTCGGTGCGTTTCAACTTGTCGACGTCGGCTTTAGCTTTCGATTCTTCGGGCTTTTTAGTCTCGCTTTCTTCTGGCTTTGCCTTTGTTGGTTTCTCCTCAGCCGCTTTGGCTCCCCATATTTGGTTGGGGTCAACCTTGACATCCCGGGCATTTTTTTCGCGCCTCACGGCCTCTTGATATTCCTCCAGTTTATCCAGCACATCACGTTTTAGTCGGACTGACGAAAGCCCGCGGTCTTTATCGCAAGCCCAGGCTGCCGAGTTGCCAATCGCAATCAAGGTTCCACCGCCTTCAATCCATTTCTTTATTTTTTCCACTGCTTTCTTGTCGAGCACACGCTCAAGCCTGCTGCTGTCCGGAAGCACCAGAACATTATATTTTCGCAGGTCGATCTGGCTGATGCTTTGAATGTTAATTGGTGAGCACTGAAGTCGAAGGTGATAATCAAGCACGTACCAAATTGACCCAAATGAAGTCGAGCGAATGGGCCATTGCGAAGCTATTGCCGCCCGTGGTGCTGCTAACAGCTTGAACTTTCGGCCACCAAGGTCAGGACCGTCTTCTGAAAGGGCACTATCTACTCCGTGAATATCAACTGCAAAACCTGCCCGCCGTACTCTCTGGGCAGGCGGGTCTGAAGCGATCTTCTGTAGAACCTCCAAAAGATTATCAGGATTTTCATGGCCACGAAGCAGAACTGTCCCCGCCTTGTACTGCCGGCCTTCAATCTTAAATGGCTTGGTCGCGATCCGTGGGTGACATTCATTATCGAAGAGACGAACCAGAACTGGGTATATGGCCGAATCACTGAAATTAATAAGATAGCCGTACCTGCTTTTCTCAAGAAGTTCCGGCAAACACGCAGCAGGTTCTGAAGGCTTCGGGGAAAGTTTAACATTTGATACGCTCTTAGCCCAGTACGCCTCCAGAGCAAATGCCATCGGTAGGTTCCATGATGTGACATCATAAAGCAGGGTCTTACGACGATTTTCGATTTCTTTGCGTTCCTTTAGAAGGAAGCTATCGGCCAAATGTGGATCGAATTCGCACAGTGCGTAAAGCATGCGGCGGTGTGGCTGTCTGGCGTCAGCCACAAGCGTGCCTTTCGGAAAACTCTTACATTGGTATTTGTTTCCCCGGATATCGGTTACATCTTCAGCTTCAAAAGACTCTTGGGCGAATTCTGCCTCGATGCCCTGGTGCTTAATTAGCTCGACCAGACGTTTCCACCGGGATATGTCTTCGGAAGGTGGCAATAGAAACATGCTGTCATCAGCTTTTTCCTCACTGATTGCCAACTGACGGTCGGCCAGGAAATCCCGCAAGATTTCACGACGGTTCGCACTGAGTGTCTTGAGATTGGCTAACGAGCTTACAATATGATGGTGCACGGTCTCACGATAGCTGATCTCCTTGCCGGTCGGTTGTTTTACGGAAGCTGCGTCAACCCTGGCCTGTTCGTAGAGCAGCCCAATCGAACCTTGCAGATTAGCCCATGCGTTGGTGTAAATAGGGCTCCACTCCGAGTACCAGTCCCTGGTATAGTAGCTCCATCCGTAGTGGTCAAAGGCTTTGGCTTGGTCGAAACTGAAACGCTTACGCCACTCGAGTACCTTTGGCGAAAGGTGAATATTAATAGGCGCTCGAGGTGGATCGAACAGGTAAGTATCGTAAGCACCCTGCTCGTGTGAATCTACCAATAGATGTGGATTCCAGGACAAAATCGCCTCTGCCAAAGCCTGGACTTCCGGCTGGATATGCACCAGCCAGTCTCGGTTCAGATCAAACAGATAGTGGTTTCCTCGACCCCTTGACCAAAGAGCCCGGTGCTGCATCGACTGATAGTCGCCGCTCGAAATGACACCTGTCAGTTGTTCGAGATGGCTTAGATACCGTTGCCTGCCATCAGGGTTTACCAATGGATTAATGTGAACTATGACCTGGTCCAGAAGTTTCCGGGTGGCCTCGTCCTCCGCCGCAGCCAAATGATATGCAACATAAATCGCAGCGTCGGTGCTGGAGAGTTCATCGCCGTGGATACTGTAATTTAGCCAGGCAACAGCGGGAAGAGTATCGATGAGGGACCCCGCAAGGCGGGAACCCAGCCGGTTTGCCTGCTGGGGGCCTCCAAGTTTACGCGGGTCAGAAAGCTTCGCATTGTCGGCCTTAATCCGGTCGAGTCGCCTATGATTGGCAGGGCTGGTAATGGTAAGGTAATAGAGCGTCCGGCCTTCATGTGTCCGACCATAATCTGTAAGTGTAACCCGTTCGGAGGTCTTGGCCAGAACCTGTAGGTAGCGGACAAGTGCAGGATAACGAACCGCCTTTTCACCGACAGCGTGGCCTATTATGGAATCGGGTGCTGGTATGGCGGGGTTAAGGTCGGCTGGCTCGGTGAATGGCGTTTGCGTCTGAGCGTTGAGTGCCTCCATCCCAGCTTCTGCATTCGTGCCACAGCTGCCTAAAAACAGGCAGGATACCGAACAGAAAACAGACAACAGAGAACAGAGGACAGACTTCTGTCTTCCATCTTCTGTCTTCTGTCTTTTCACTTGATAAAATGGATACATTTGAATTCTCCTTACCAACAGAATTTACAAGAAATTGCGCCAAGCCAACGATGTAAACATACAGCAATGCTGCCACCACATCAAGTGGCATCTTTTGTATTTTTTTACAAATCCGTGATTGCACAGGTGGGTGAGCTTGTAGTATAATCTTGGTAATGGAGGTCCTACTGCGGTAATCCCAAATCCGCAGAATAGTTTTATTCAAGGGCCTCTCCTGTTGCGCAAAGAATCCCGCCCAGAGGTTGGGCGGGACAAACAGGCTGGGGCGCAATGAGGTAGTCCAATGCCCATCTACGAATATCGCTGTCAGCAATGCGATGCCGACTTTGAGCTGCTTGTGCGCTCATCCAGGGACAAGGTCAAGTGCCCCAAGTGCGCCGGTTGGCGTGTCCGCCGTAAGCTCTCAGTCTTTGCCATGTCCCCCGCACGGAGTGCGGGGATTAGCCCTGCGACCATGTCGCAGGGTTTACCCCGCCATAGTGATGGCGGGGTTAAACGTCAGAACCATGGTCAGCCCTTAGGACCGTCGAGTTGCACATCGTGCCGGGCTACCAGTTGCGTGGGATGCCGCAAGTGAAGCTTGATACAGAATGCCTCGTCTCGAAAGAACATTGCCGTGAGACCAACAATCAGATTTTTGGCTGATGAACTTATCCAAAAGATAATTTGCGAAGCAACTGACGTACTCTGTACGCTCGGAATCGAGGTTCACAATAAAACGGTTTTGGCAATGCTTTCTGACCACGGCTGCAAGGTCGATATGGACAAATATCATGTGGTCCTCACGGGCCAGATTATTGACAAAGCTCTGTTATCTGCTCCTGAATCCTTTAGGCTTTACGATGTTGCCGGAAACCAGACCCACGATTTCTCCGGTCGCAAGGTCTATTTTACCCCGGGTTCTACGGCGCTGAACATCCTGGATTGCAAAGGGCGGAAAATGCGTAAGCCTGTCACCGCCGATTATCTTAACTTTGTGAAAGTCGCAGAGCAGCTCGAACATATCGCCTCCACCAGTACCGCTTTAATACCTGCAGATGTCCCCGAAAGAATTTCCGATAGCTATCGCCTCTTTCTCAATCTTCTTTATGGCAAAAAACCTGTAGTTACCGGTGCGTTTACCATCGAATCCTTTAACGTAATGAAAGACCTTCAACTTGCTATTCGAGAAACCGCCAAAGCCCTGAAAGAAAAGCCTCTTACGATATTTTCCTGCTGTCCTACTTCCCCTCTGAAGTGGAGCAATACCACAGTGCAAAACTTGCTGGATTGTGCCCGCTATTTTATCCCTGTGGAATTGGTTGCCATGCCGCTGTCCGGCTTGGTGGCTCCGGTCACCCTTACCGGAACACTGGTGCAGCATACCGCTGAAACTCTAAGCGGCGTTGTCATCAGCCAGCTCGCCCATCCTGGCACTCCTATTCTCTATGGCGGTTCGCCGGCTGTATTCGATGTTCGTTACGAAACCACACCCATGGCAGCTATCGAAACCATGATGATTGACTGCGCCTGCAATGAAATCGGCAAATACCTGCACCTTCCTACCCAAGCATACATCTCTTTGAGCGACTCCAAACGATTAGACGCCCAGGCAGGTCTGGAAAGTGGGATCGGCGCTGCCTTAGCTGCGCTATCAGGAATTAATAATATATCCGGCCCTGGTATGCTCGATTTTGAAAGCTGTTTTTCTCTTGAAAAACTCATTGTGGACAACGAAATCTGCGGTATGGCCTTTCGATTGATTGATGGAATTGAGCCGAGAGAGGACTTTCCGGCACTCCGAATACTTCAGGAGTTACTTAGAGAAAAACATCTGCTTATCTGTGAACATACCCGGCGCTATATCGAGAAAGAACACTTTTTCCCAGGCCCGGTCATAGACCGTAACCACAGGTGGCGAGCCGAGCATGTAGACGCTTTAACACTCGAGCAGCGGGCCCATCATGAAGTGCAAAGATTACTTCAAGATTACCAGCCTCCAGACCTACCGCAATATACTAAGAAGGAACTAATAAAGCTGATGACTGAGGAAGCTCGCCGCCACGGGCAAGATAATTGGATGGGATATACAGGATAATCCGGTTAATCCTGTCAAAAAAAATCTGTGGCAACTACCCGAATGAATTGACTCTTGAAAATCGCAAATATGAGTGGGCCCTGGTGGTGATAGGATTCCAGAATCTGCAGATATTGGCATGAGAGAATTGCAAGTAGTTTTCTTGACTGTGACCATATTATAGTAGATAATTCGCTAATTAACTAATCAACTAATTTTGAGGGTAACAGTTATGAGCTATATGTGTCAAGATATTGCACGAATGATTGATCATTCTCTTTTGCGACCTGAGTTGACAGAACAAGACATTCGCAAAGGTTGTGAGATTGCCAAGAAATATAAGGTGGCTACTGTGTGCTGCGGGCCTTCTGCGGTGCCCTTGGTCAAAAAGCTTCTTGCTGGATCGGATGTCAAGACCACAACCGTGGTGGGCTTTCCGCACGGTTATAGCACGACCGAGACAAAGGTTTTCGAGGCGGAGCAAGCAATTTTAGAAGGTGCTGTCGAATTGGACATGGTGCTGGCCATCGGCAAGCTTCGCAGTGGCGATTATGACTATGTGAAAAAGGACATTCAAGCTGTGGTGGAAGTAGCACATCGTCATAATGTGCTGGTCAAGGTGATATTCGAGAATTTCTACCTCAACGATGAGCAGAAAAAGGCAGCCTGCAAGCTCGCCGAATATGCTGGTGCTGACTTTGTCAAGACCTCGACCGGCTTTGCCGGCGGCGGAGCTACGTTAGAAGACCTGATGCTTATGCGAGAAAATGTCTCTGAGAAGGTACAGGTCAAGGCGGCTGGCGGGGTGCGAGACCTGGACATGGCTCTGAAGGTCAGGCAAGTCGGCTGCAGCCGATTTGGGGCCACACGAACCGAGACTATTATGGAACAATGTTATAGGGGTTCCCCAAACGGATTTTTCGCTGCTGACCAGCGAAAAATATAGGTATTTTTTACTGCAAGCAGTAAAAAATTCGTTTGGGGGCCCCTATAAAAGACTTGGTAAAGATGGTTAATTGAGCTAATGAGGAGCGATTTATGATTTTCAATTGCAATCGGCAATTCAGCCGTGGCGGGCAAATGCCAATATCACGGCGTCATTTGGTCAAAGCTGCAGCGGCAGGATGGGCAGCCTTTACCATTGTCCCGCGGTATGTGTTGGGCGGACCAAGATACACACCGCCCAGTGAAAAAATCGTCTTGGCGGGTGTCGGCGTCGGTGGAGTTGGTCACAGCCAACTGCAAAGCTGTGACCAACAGGGAGCCCAAATCGTCGCCTTGTGCGATGTGGATGATAAATACGCTGATAAGTCATATCGCCGGTGGCCGCAGGCCGAGCGGTACCGGGACTATCGCGAGATGTTGGAGTCGGAAACCGATATCGATGCGGTCTATGTCGGCACACCAGACCATTCGCACGCTGTAATCGTGGTCGCAGCTCTTAAAAAAGGCAAGCACGTTTGCTGTGTAAAGCCTCTTACCCGCACGATTTACGAGTGCAGGCGAGTAGTGCAAGAAGCGAGAAAGGCCCAGGTCGCTACTCAGGTAACGGCCTCGCCCAACTCGACCGAGGCTGGATGCCGAACTTGTGAGATGCTCGCCGACGGAGCAATCGGAGATGTGCGCGAGGTACACATCTGGACCAATCGTCCTCTATGGCCTCAGGGAATGCTTCGTCCGGAAGGTTCTGACCCGGTGCCGGATACCTTTGACTGGGACCTGTGGATAGGTCCTGCTCCGATGCGACCTTTCAAGGAAAAGTGGCCTGAAGACCACCTTGTACTAAAGCAGGCTCTTGCTCGCAAGGTACGACCTGCGGTATATCATCCGTGGAATTTCCGCGGCTGGTGGGATTTCGGCACCGGCGCACTGGGCGACATGGGTTGTCACCGCTTCAACATCCCTAAGCGGGCGTTGAAGCTTGGCCATCCCGTCAGTATCAGCGCCACCGCAACCAAAGTGATGCCGGAGACCGCACCTTTAGCCTCGATTGTTACGTATGAGTTCCCCGCCAGAGAAGGGATGCCGCCATTGAAAGCGGTCTGGTACGATGGGGGTCTGAAGCCGCCACGTCCGGTGGAACTGGAGCCGGGAAGGAATCTGCCTGCTGAGGGTGTACTGTACATCGGCGACAAAGGCAAGATGCTGAATACACAAATCATACCAGAAGAGAAAATGAGGGCTTATAGGCTGCCGCCGAAAAAACTTCAGCGTCGTGGGGGCACATGGGCCGAGTGGTTCGAGGCCATGCGGGGCGGCCAGCCTGCCGCCTGCGCGTTCGACTGGGCCGGGCCTTTGACCGAACTCGTCTTGTTGGGCAATATCGCTATTCGGACCGGCAGGCATTTGACTTGGGATGGCCAGAACATGAGATTTACCAACGACGATGCTGCCAATGTTTATATAAAAGAGACGTATCGTTCAGGATGGTCTTTGTGATTATCCCCACAAGGCAAAGACGCGGACACAGTCCTCATTGTGGAAAATGCTATTCCCCAATTTACTTGGGGATTTTTAGCTCTGCATTTGGGTTCTCTGAGTTCTTACATGGGGTTCTAACTGGAAAGTATACGAATTTGTATTTTGGCCACAGATTTCACAGATTTCCCGGAAATACAAAACAAAAA
>JBHIDV010000020.1:0-16074 GCA_046760285.1 Sedimentisphaerales bacterium | reverse complement strand
CCCCCTTTGATGTTCACATTAAATACATCCTTGAATCTGGTTTTACCTTCAGCCGCCGGCGGCACTATTTCCAGCAGAAACTGATAACCGTTGTGAATCTTATCCTGTCTGAGAACATTGATAATACCATTTTGCGATGATGCTGATTCGATCTCGAAGTCCTCACCATAGTTGTTCAACACCCAAATTTTCCTTTTTATCGGCTTGCCGGGTTCAGCGTTGAAGGCGATAATCTGCAGCGGGGTAATCTTAAATTCTGGCAGGGCATTAAAGGGGATGGTAATACGACTGCTTTCTGGATGAGTAAGGCTAATATTGATCACCCCTCGTAAATTTCTTTGCAGTCTTTCCATATCCACCGTTGGTTGTAGCACAAATTTTATCGCTTCCACCGATGGATCGTAATCAGCGGTTATGCAATTGCCGGTCGATGTGAAGGCCTTTATTGAAAATGGCTTGCCGTCCAGGCCGGTAAGGGTAATCTTCGGGCAGCCAGCATTTTCGTCCTTAAGCAAAAGTTGTAGTCTCTGCGGCTCATAACTAACTCTGGGCACAATCTTAGCCTTTATGGTTAGGGTAATCTTTGGCTTGGTCTTATCGTTGCTATTGACATATAGTTGCCGCCTCATCATGCCAGCCTTTGAGCTCGAACGGTACTCTACCTTCAAGGTCCCGCTTTCGCCGGGCTGATATTCTTTCTTGTCTAACTTGGTGACTGTACCACAGCACCTTTTGACATCTATGATTCTTAACAGGTCATCTCCGGTGTTTGTGAATTTGAATTCACCGGTGTTCTTTGTCATCGGTCCTACTTCGCCGAAGTCGTAAACTACATTTTCAAATGTAATTTTTGGCCCTATTTTGGCAGGCTCCTGTTTAACTTCAGCTGTTTCCGGGCCGGTTACTTGCTCAGGTGCTGGCAATGTAACTTCAGGCTCTGCCGGCAGCTTAGCCTGCTCTTGACAGCCCATCTGCAAAAACAAAATGCAATTGATGACTACAATAATTGAAATCAAGTGATTACGTCTCATATTCCTACTCTCCTGGCTAAGTTGTAATACAATCGTCAGTTACTATATAACACTAATTATTGTAGCAGAAAAAACATCCGCAAGCAAGCCACTTACGATTTACGATTTGTGTTTGTTTCGACCCATTCTGGAGAAGGCTTTAATGGTGAAACGATGAATTTAGAGCAAATTGCGTATTCTCGCGTAATTTGTTAACCGAATAAGGCTGTGATAAACCCTCATAAGCACTGTGTATCAAATGTATAAAAAAAGACTGAGGTCTTTGAAAACCTCAGCCTTTGTGAGACAGCTTGCCACTTTAAAAGAATATAGAGCAAACTTATAAACTATTCTACCGTCTCACCAAAACCAAGATATAAAGAAGAAAAGAAACTCTTCTTAATGATAATTATAGACGCCTAAAATAACTATTGCAAGGATTTTTTTCAAATTTTTCTTAAATTTTCCAGTCCCTCTTGTTTTGCCTATTTTTGCTAAAATATTATGTTTTTGACGATTTTTGCCTCATATAGGGGCGACACAATAAATGTAAATCAGTGGGTCAGCACCGGTGTTTTTTATGTCGTGGACCGTGTTTGGCGGTATATAGCAAACTTTACCTTGGCCGACCGGCAAGCGTTTCTTTTCGCCAACTAGTAGCAAACCCTGGCCAGAAAGGAAAACAAGCATTTCTTCATGGCGCTCGGTACTGTGTTGGCCGCAACTGGCGCCGGGCTGCAAATATACCTTGCCCGACCGCATTCCACAGGTCTGTGGCTGGCCCTTTAAGAGCCTTTGATACTCCGGGTTCTCATTTAAATCTATGACCAGGACTTTTTCCAGCGACGCCATATAATCTCCTTAAAACCAAGATCTTCACCCTCAAATAAGAATATCTAAAAAATTTATGCTTTTCTGTCAACTTTTTTCTTGATATCGTAACACGAATCTAATATTCTTATGCGCACAATAATTGGTAAGCCGTTAACTTTTTTGGAAGGACGGAATTATGAAAGGTTTTATTGTTTCAGGTATAGTTTTTACTTTGGTGCTTGCTGGGGTTGTCAAAGCCGACCCCACCATTGCTAAGGTAACCCACTGGGAGTTTCAAGCAGTGGACCAGACCGGCGAGCACACATACAATGCGACTGACAAAGTTATCCTTGAAGGAATTCTGCTGCACAATCCCGCGGATATGCTGGATCCAACGCCGGACGATACTATAACAGAGACGTTCAATATCGGCGGGCAGTGGCAGATATTTTTTCAGGGAGAAGGAGATGACCATGCAGGCACCGCTGTCTGGCTGGGCCAACTTTATAACAATCTGCCCTGGGTGCCTCCTGAGGGGGGCTATTCAAACGAAGAATTTATCGCGGAACTTAGTCGCCTCAACGCTGCGCAATTCAGCCCCGGCGATAGGATACGAGTGACAGGATATTATCTATCGTACAAGGGAAAGCTAAATATAAATGAGCAGCATAATAAGAATCCCGACCATGATTTCATCATTGAACTGCTGGAGCGTGGCGTTGGATTGCCTCGGCCAGAAATTGTCACTCTGGACGAGCTGAAAAATGACAAAGACGATTTTATTTTTGACCCCGGTCGGCAAAGAGGCTGTGAGTATTACCAGGCTCGGCTGATAAAGATGGAGAATGTTTACTTCGTGGATGCAAATGAGTGGGGCCCCAACGCCAAGCTGCTAATAACTGATGGTGTCAAGACGTTCCCCGTGAAATTAGGAAGGGGCAACGGTATTTATGCTGGCTCGAATAATTTAACAGAGCCTTTCGACATCATCGGCATTATGGACCAGGAGAGCCGAAACTTAAAAAGTGGCTACCGCATATATGTAATGAATTATGATGGAAACGGTTCGGTTCTGGCCAGTCGAGAACACCGCCAGGCGGATAAGCCGGGCGATATCAACCTGGACGGCATAGTTGATATTGAAGACCTTACTCTGCTGCTTGAAGATTGGGTTAGCAAGTAAAGCTGGTCGCCGCGACATAAACCGGCGGTGGGGTGGCAGCGTCAAGGAGTTCAGCCATCCCTAAGCTGCGCTTGAGGCTACCACACAAGGTGCCGGTGCTGGCTAAACGTAAAAGGAGTCGTTACTTTTGAAGCGGGCGTTTACTTTAATTGAGTTATTGGTCGTCATTGCCATTATCGCACTGCTGATGGGGATTTTGCTTCCTGTAATGAGCAAGGCTCGTCTTCAGGCAAAGATTGTTACAATCAATGCCGAGCTACGCGAGATGGGCATGGCACTGGAGGCCTATTCTTTTGATAATGACGGCAAATTCCCACCTACTCGTGTGGATTGCATGCTGGGTGGCCATTTCTATCAGCTTCCGCTGGAATTAGTCGAAAGTAAATACTTGCCGAAGCCACCCAGTGACACTTTTATAGCTACGGGCATAGAAGATAGATTCAATCGAGGATATACATATAAGTACAGGTCAGTGGGGATACTAATCTATAATAGAACTGTCACTGTAAAAGACGGAGCGTATTTGTGGGTTCCGGACGGATTTCCTGACCATGAAAAAGAAGAGGGACAAAACTACCGTAGTCCCCAGAGGTCACCGGTAAGCTGGGTTCTGTACAGTGTAGGACCCAGGTTTGACCTAAGCCACATGAAGGAAATGAAATATCCTGTGCCTAAGAAGACCTGGTATAATCCTCAAACTCAAACGGGCGTTATCGTTCGGATGCGATTGAAAAAGGGACAACAAATCGGTTCTTTTGAGGGCAATCATAAGTGACAAAGTTGTGTTAATGGAGAGGCGTCGGCATGAACAATAGACAAGTCAAAGCGATAATTCTTATATCTGTTTTCATGTGTTTTGCTGCCAGTATATTCATTCCAGGATGTACGATGGATCGTAGCTGTTCCTTAGTGCCACCGGGCGAAATCCTGGTAATGGATTTAAATGACACGCCCGAATATCAGCAACTCCTGGAAGGAAAACCTCAAACCTGTGGAATGCGCTCCGGCAGAGTCTATTTGCAGCCCGGCCAGAGCATAGGCCCGCACAGCACCGAAGTACATGAGGAACTGCTGGTATTTCTTTGTGGTAAAGGGACAGCTCTAATCGGCCCAGAGCAAACAGCTTTCGAAATTGGCCAAGGCAAGGTCTGCTATATTCCGCCGTATACGATTCACAATATGAAGAACACCGGCACAGAACCACTTGTTTATATTTATTGTGTCGCCCCTATAAAATAGGACCGAAGGATAACCCCGCGTAAAACGCGGGGCTAAATATTTAGCCCGTGGTTTTACCACGGGTTTATAATCCATCAGGAACTTTCTTGACTTGATGGTATATACTTGTTATCTTGACGCACAACCTTGTTGATGGATTGTTTTGTTTTTTGAGGAGTTAATTATGCCACCTGACCTTAGTGCCCTAACCATCCTGGCAGCTTCTATAGGTTTTGGACATACAATATTAGGTCCCGACCATTATTTGCCGTTTGTTATGATGTCTTGGGCACGAAAATGGTCGGCATCAAAAACTACCTTGGTAACTGTGCTTTGTGGGCTGGGACATATCGCAAGTTCCGTGGTGTTGGGCCTAATTGGCGTATCGTTGGGCCTGGCAGTTAAAAAATTAGAAATTGTGGAATCCTTTCGGGGCAACTTAGCAGCGTGGCTGCTTATCGCCTTCGGCCTTGCATATCTCGTCTGGGGCTTACGTCGAGCGTATCGCAGCCAACCGCACGCGCACAACCACACTCACGGAAGCCAAGATTCGCACAGGCACATCCACAGCCATTATTTAGAGCACGCTCATGTCCACAACCACCAAACATCCACGAGCATTACACCCTGGGCATTGTTTGTTATTTTTGTTTTTGGTCCCTGCGAACCTTTGATTCCCATCCTAATGTACCCTGCTGCGCAAAATAGTTTTCTTGGTTTAGTGGTGGTGACTTTTGTATTTGGCATAGTTACGCTTGCCACCATGCTGAGCCTGGTTCTTCTTTGGCGGGCAGGGGTGAATTTTATTCCTTTGGCCGGTGCCCAGCGTTTCGCCCATGTCATAGCCGGGGCGACTATATGCCTTTGCGGCCTGGCCATTCAATTCCTGGGGCTGTGAACATCATTTCAATAGGTATTAATATGGAACCATCAATAACCCGGCGACAGTTCTTGAAAGAATCTACGGCTGGTTCGTTATCACTGGCGGCGTTAGGTTGCTCAGTGTTGCCTCAGGAATTAGCACGGCAGTCACGGGACCAGCAGATTGCAGACTATCATATTTATTTCGGTGATTTGCACAACCACAATGAAGTCGGCTATGCACAGGGCTCGCTCGGCAGAACCTTTGAAATAGCGCGCGAGCATCTTGATTTCTTTGCGTTTACGCCGCACGGCTACTGGCACGATATCGGCCACTATGAAAACAATATCGAGAACAAATGGCTCAAAGGCTTCGAGGTAACCAAGAAGCGCTGGCCGGAAGTCGTGGCGATGGTGCGACAGTATGACCAGCCGGGCAGCTTTGTGCCTATTACCGGATTCGAGTGGCATTCGACCAGTCTTGGAGATTACCATATTCTCTATCCGTATGTGGATGGGGAGTATGTCCGCTTTGATGACCTGCGCCAGTTCCAGCAATTTGCCAAACAGCGTGGCGCGATTATGATTCCCCATCATCCAGCTAATCGTCTGGGCCACCGGGGGGCCAACCTTAAATGGCTGGACCGTGAGGTCTCGCCGATTATCGAAATCTATTCGGAATGGGGCAACGCTGAACATGACCGGGCGCCTTATCCTTATATACGTCACACTGAAGGCGGGCGCTGGAGCCAAAATACCCTCCATCATTTCCTCGCACAGGGCTATCGACTGGGCGTTGTTGCCAGTACAGACGACCATCTCGGCTACCCCGGCGCCTACCGGGAAGGGCTGGCCGCAGTGCTGGCGACCGAGCTGACCCGACAGGCTATCTTTGATGCGCTGCGAAACAGGCGGACCTATGCCGTTACCGGCGACCGCATCCGCCTGGATTTCCGATTGAACGGACGTCTGATGGGCCAGGAGCTGCCGTACAGCCGTCAACGCGAATTGACTGTTGCCGTCACAGGCTGGGACCAGATTGACCGAGTAGAAATCCTGAAAAATAATCAGGTCCTACACCGCGATTTTCCTACGGACCGGGCAGTCACCGCCCGGAGTTGGAACAAGCCGGTCATTCTACGATTTGAATATGGCTGGGGACCCTGGCCGGCCCTGGATATGACACGGATTTGCGATTGGGATATTAATATTTCCTTAAAGAATGGCGTATTGCAAGACGTGCAAACCTGTTTCCAATCCGGTCCACTTGATGAAACCCGGCGGGATAAAATACTCGAACGGTCCAGCCGTCATCTGCGCGTGCGGTCTTTCACTGCTTTACGTCAGCAGTTCGAGGACATCTCTACTAAGGCGGTAGTGCTGAAGGTGAAGGGTGGGCCGGACACACAAGTTACAATTGCTCTTAAAGCCCCCACCCGCGTATCGCTCTCGCAGACATTCCGTCAATTAGCCCGCAGCGGAGAAATGCTATTTACCGGCGATTTCCCCAAGGAATCGGCAATGCTCCACCGATTGGTCTTCCATGACCACTACCAGACGTCCTACAAGGTCTCAGACATAGACGATGGTGAAGCTGTAAATTGGTATTATCTGCGAGTGGTACAGGCTAACGAGCAGCTCGCCTGGTCCAGCCCTATCTGGGTTGAGCCCAAGGCCGCCGCCAGCTCTTAGTGACCCGTCTGTCGTGGTGTCTGGCCAACACCGAGAATTTGTGTAAAACTCTTGACGAAATCCTTGCAATTCGGGATAATTACGACTGTGCCGCGGATGTGGCGGAATTGGCAGACGCGCAGGCTTCAGGTGCCTGTGTCCCTCGGGACGTGGAGGTTCGACTCCTCTCATCCGCATTAGTCACTTGGGTAGGCATAGCCTACCCTATATTGCTAACTCGTCACCGGGCGCGGCGGTTTGTACCGCTTAGCAGGGTTCCTGGAATGCCACGAACTTTTCTTTCGTGGATGCACACAAAGGACATCTGTCCGGCGCATCGCCTTCTACTGTATATCCGCACACTTCGCAGACCTGGACCGGCCCTAATTCAACATCCCGTCCAGCGTCCACAGCCTCCTTAGCCTTTTCGAAGAGCATCTTGTGCATCTTTTCGGTTCCGTAGGCCCATTCGAAACTTCGCTGCGCTGCCCTTTCTTCCTGGAATTTAGCTACCTCAATATAGGTAGGATACATTTCGGTAATCTCAAAGACTTCGCCTGCGATTGATAGGCCCAGGTTCTTTTTTGTATCTCCTGGTCCGAACGCAGCCATACTGTTGGCCACGAAACCTCCGTCCAAGTGCCTAAGCTCCTGGTAATGGTCCCCGGCATGAATATACTCTGCGTGAGCAATAGCTCGCCATAAACGCGCCGCATTAGGCAGATTTTCTTTGTCCGCCTGATTGGCAAAATGAAGGTAGCGCATATGAGCCTGACTTTCACCCCCAAAAGCGTTTATTAAGTGCTGCTCGGTCATCTTTTTCATATTAACCACTCCTATGCTCATAGTTACAATTTAACAACATTAAAACACTGCTTGTCCTCTTGGCTGCGCTATAATAGCGAAACCGTTTTGAACCGGCAACAGTCAAGGCCAATTTAGCAAACCGCCCTTTTTACTCTCATATCCGCAGATTGTTCAACTGTTTAACGAAAATTGTGCTAATAGGCCGATGGATAATAAATAAATGACCAGTGGATATAAAATTCAGATACAACTGCCAACTAAATTATAGGACTTTCCCGTGATTCGGGCCAAAGCTGGCTTTTTGTCCTCATATCTGCAAAATATTTAACTATTTAACGAAAAAAGGCCGACAGGCCGATAAATATATAAGCCAGAAGACAGAAGACAGAATAAAGGTGCTATGCTGGAAATTCTCCAAAATTTCGAACAGGTGGCGACAAGATTCGCTCCCCTTGTTTTAATCGTGCCGGGGTTAGCGGCCATTATAGTCGGATTATTCATCTGGCTCGGTGGGCTGGGCTTTAGAAAACTTTTAGTCGTTCTGACTGGCGCAATTACCGGCGGTATCTGTGTATTCTTCCTGAGCAGCCGAAATATTATCACAGTAACAATTGCCGCAGGCCTGGCGGCTCTTATCGCCACAATATTTGAAAGGCTATTTATCACCATCCTGCTGGCTGCGTTAGTGGCAGCTTTTGGCTTCGCCATTTTGCTCGGGCCATACATCCAAGCAGCGGACACAGAAAATTCGAGCAAAATAACAAATCAAGGCTCGACTGTCACCATCAGCCAGAGTGTGGAAATAGTGAAGGCGTACGCCATTGATTTTACCGGCAGAATAAAACAGGCTTGCTCGCAGATACCGGTGTATAACTGGGCGATAATAGCAGCATTGGCAGTAATTGTTGCGGTAGCTGGATTTTGGCTTTGGCGTTTGGCGTCAGCTTTATGCTGCGCGGCCTTGGGGACGCTACTTATTTTTATCGGAATGATTCTGCTATTATTATACAAGGGCTCTGCGCCCATAACCAAGCTCGCTAATAGTACCTCATTTTATGCTGCTATTTTTATCGGCATGACAGCTTTTGGCACTGTCGAGCAATTGCTACTTTGTCGAGGTGAAGAAGGAAAATCGAAAAGAAAAAAACGGATAAGTTCAGAACAGCAAGCCCCTGAACAAGCAACGCGAGGCTGGCGGACCACATAACTCGTATCAAGAGAATTTACGAAAATCGATGCCGATTTATCGGAAAAAACAAAGCAATTAAGGAGAAAGATATGGATTGTGTTACTATTCTGGCACAAGCAGTTGAGACTTCAGGCTCGCAGGCGGAAAAGGGAATCGTCCCTATCGACTTGATCTGGGAACATATTACTTCGCTCGGTTTGCTCGAGGCGCTTACCTTTATATCTTTTGGGACGGTTTGTCTTTTCTACGGCTGGCGGGTCTTTAAAGTGCTGGTGACGATAAGCTTTGCTCTGCTGGGTCTTTTGATCGGAGTATGGATAAATAGACTACTGGTGGAGGGCAATGTCATTTGGCTGGCTATTATAACTACAGGGCTTTTTGCATTTCTGTCTGTATCGTTGATGCGATGGGGGGTAAGTGTTTTGGGTGCAGCCGCTGGCGCGATACTAACCGGCGGTGCCTGGCTGGCCTCAGGACTGCCGGAACAATACATCTGGGCTGGCGGGGCCATCGGGTTCATCGCTGGCTTTTTGATTTCATTCATTATCTTCAAAGCTGCGGTGATGCTCTTTACCAGCCTGGGCGGAAGTGCCCTGGTGGTCGTGGGAATCCTGGCGGTATTGTATCAGTATATGGGAGCAGCTCAGAGACTGGAGGATTTGGTATTTAATCAAAACTGGTTTCTGCCTGTGGTGCTGCTGGCGCCGGTAGCAGCAGGGATAATCCTGCAGAACAAATTCATCAAGGGCGCCAGAGACTGGGACATCTGACTTTTACATCTAACCAGCCCGGCTACTTACTCGCCGGATTTTGTCCTTGCAACATCATCTCTGCGCTTTTAAAATCCTCACGTTATCAGAAAGATTAAAGCTCGATGTTGGATGCTCGTAAAAGAAGAAGATCGAGTATCGAGCATCGAGTGTCGAGCATCGAGATATGTTTGAGTCATTAACCGAAAAATTCAATTCAGTTTTCCGGTCTCTTGCTGGCCGAGGCAGAATCACTGAGGCCAACATCTCGGACGTTATACGAGAGGTCCGCCAAGCCCTTTTAGAAGCGGACGTCAACTACCACGTGGCCAAAAACTTCTGTAAAGATGTCCGGCAAGCAGCCATTGGTGCAGAGGTTATAAAAAGCCTTCATCCCAGCCAGGTTTTCGTAAAAATCGTCAACGATGAGCTGACCAAGCTGATAGGCCCGGTCGATAGCAAGATATATTTTGTCTCGCCCGGACCTACTATCATTATGTTAGCCGGCCTACAGGGCGGCGGCAAAACCACCACCGCTGCAAAACTCGGCAAATACCTCGTGGCAAAAGGCAAAAGACCGCTTTTGGTAGCTGATGACCTGCGAAGACCGGCTGCAATTGAGCAGTTGGTTGTTCTCGGCCAGCAGCTAAATATCGATGTTTATACCGAAGACAGTAAAAATTCTATAAAGGTGGCAAAAAACGCAGTAAGGCATGCCAAAGATAACGGCTACGATGTAGCGATACTCGATACAGCCGGTCGACTGCATATAGATGAAGCGATGATGACCGAGCTGGCCGATGTCGCAAAAGCAATCAATCCGCACCAGATTTATTTGGTCTGTGACGCGATGACCGGCCAGGACGCCGTCAACTCAGCTAAGGAATTTAACGATCGGCTGGAGCTGGATGGAGTCATTCTTACTAAGCTGGACGGCGACACTCGCGGCGGGGCGGCCCTGAGTGTAAAGGCCGTTACCGGAAAGCCCATAAAGTTTATCGGCGTCGGCGAAAAACTTGATAAACTCGAAGAATTCCACCCTGACCGTATGGCCAGCAGAATCCTGGGGATGGGCGATGTGGTGACATTGGTGGAAAAGGCCCAGGAGCAATTCGAAGCCCAAGAAGCCCAGAAGATGCAAAAGAAAATGGCCAAGGGCACCTTCGGCTTTGATGATTTCCTCAAGCAAATACAGGCCGTCAAAAAAATGGGCGGTGTAAAAGATATGCTAAAAATGTTACCCGGAATGTCAAGCCAGCTTGGTGATTTGGATATCGACGATGGTGAGTTTCGCAGAATGGAAGCAATAGTACAGTCGATGACACTGGCCGAACGTCGCCACCCGGACGTTATAGACTCGTCCAGGCGCAGACGCATCGCATCTGGGGCCGGTGTAGAACCCAATGCCGTCTCCAGTCTGGTAAAGACCTTCACGCGCAGTCGAGACATGCTCAAAACCATAAGTAGCGGTAGCCTCGGCGGACTCAAGAGTCTATTCTCAGGCGGATTTAATATGGGCGCGTTAAGCCAAATGATGGGAGCCGGCAGAAAGATAAAGCAACGCTCCAAACGAAAAAGAATCATAAAGCGAAGAGGAAAAATAAAACGGCGATAAAAAACTATATTACGATTGAACAGTACTTGGAGAAAATTACCCGGTTTTCAGGCAACGAATATGGCAAGGCTGTAAGAGGCCAGTTCAAAGACATTAAAGGCAGCAGTGAGTTGGCAATGTTAGCTGCGCCCAGCGCCGAAGAATTAGAGCAGCTCAGAAAAGCAGTAGCTATAATGACGCCGAATGAAAAAGAAAATGCTGCTGATTTAACGGATGAGCAAATACAAAGGCTCGCAGCCGACGCCGACATCGACCCCGCCAACCTGGCGATTTTTATAAATGGTTACGCTTTATATTGTAAACGAGCTTCGTGATTTGCAATGGGCATATTACGAAGATTGACTATAAACTACTAATTGAGGAGACAATTATGGCAGTAAAGTTGAGGTTGAAGAGGATGGGCAGGCGGCATCGGCCTTTTTTCAGAATCAATGCGGTCGAGGCCCGCACGCCACGAGACGGCAAAATATTGGAGAAGCTGGGCCATTACGACCCTATCGAAAAAGACCCAGCCAAGCAGGTGGTGCTCGACCGCCAGCGCGTCGAATGCTGGCTCGATAAAGGAGCAATACCGACCGACACGGTCTCGCAAATCTTGCTTCGACAGGGTATAAAACACAAATACGCTAAAGAAAAGGCTGCACGCCGGGCACGGGCCAAGGCCTTAGCCCATGCCAAAGGCAAGCCCTTTACAAAAACTGAAAAAATCGTCGCTGAAAAAGCAGTTAAAGTAGCCGAAGAAGAAGCTAAGGTCGAAGCTGAAGAAAAAGCAAAAGCCGAAGAGAAGGCTAAAGCTGAACCAGCCGAAGCACCGGGTGAAAAAGCCGAACCCGAGACTAAGAAAAAGCCTGAGGCCAAAGCCAAAAAATCCAAATCCGTAGAAGAAAAAGCCGAAGCAAAAGCTACCGCTGAGCCTGAAGCAAAGGCCAACGCTGAAACTGAGGCAGCAGAAGAACAACAAAAGTCTAAAATTGAAGAAAAGGCTAAGACTGAGCAAGCCAAGCCACCCGAGGAAAAAACCGAAGCTCAGTCAGAAGCCAAAGAGCAATAGACAAAACGACAATTGTTCGGATAGATAAATCCTTAGTAGGTCAAACAGGAAGTTATAAAATGCGAACAACAGAAATTATATCAGCGAGAACATTACAGATAATTTTAGTTCTTTCAGCCTTTGTAGTATTTTCAGGATGTACATCTTCAAGATTGACTAAGCGCAAACGAGCCGGGATCCGTTCTGTTTCTATCAGTCCTAATGTCAGCAAGCCCAGCAAATTGGAGTACTTTAAAGATGACCTAACGCCAGGTTCTTCTTCGGGCCTGCTGGGCGCGTTAATGGCTATCGACGATGTAATGCGGAAAAATAAAATTGATGTCGGCTATATGGTGACGAATGAGTTTCGGGCACAATTAGCTACAAAACGGATATTTCCATTTATAGTTAATTTTGGTGGTGACGCAGAGTTTAGTTTTAAGATACACTCCTACGGACTGCGTTTTAGACCTTCGGTACAGGAGGAATACCTTGGAGCTGTCCTCAAGGTAACCGTTTATCTGAAGAAGGCAAACGGCAAACTCATCTGGAAATCCACTGCCTACTGTTCCCCTGAAAGAACAGATGCCTATCTATGGAGAGTGTATATCACAGAGCCTAAACGGTTACGAATGGTTTTTCAGCAGGCGGCACGCGCTGTGGTAAGTGATCTGCTTAAAGAGATAGAAACTGATTAGTGTCATTCCCAAAAGGTCAATATAACTTTTTAACAATCGTAAATAATAAATAGTAAATTGCGAGCGATGAGAATCGATGTCCTTACGCTTTTTCCACAGGTTTTCCAATCGCCGCTGAGCTGCTCGATATTGAAACGAGCTCAGCAGGCTTAGAAGCTTGAAGATGAGCGAGCTTTTCAAAGATTCTATCGAGTAGGACAGCCTTATTAAGGTTGTTCATTGCGGAGACACAAAGAAATTCACCGAAGCCCAGGCTGGAAAATTCCGCTGCCGCCGCAAACATCTTGGCACTGTCGGCCTTGTTGGCCACGCCAATAACATCCAGGCCGTGTTTGTGCAGAAGCTTAGCTATCTTCTTATCCAGCGGCACCAGGCCATCGCGGATATCGACCATAAACAGCACCAGGTTTGCTGATTCAATAGCGCGGGTGATTTGCTGCTCGATGTGTTCACTTAGCCGGCCGGCGATCGAGTCGGGGGTATCAACCACTCCGTATCCGCCGGTATCGATAAGCTCAAAGTACTGGTTGTCTCTGGCGATGACAGTGCTGATGCGGTCTCTGGTAACGCCTGCGGTTGGTTCGACTATACTTATTTGTAGATGAGTTTTTCTCCAGAAATATTTCTAAGACTCTGCAAACAAACGTTTTATAATCTTTGGCCTATCATCCAAGAAATACGCATGGTCCGTGGTAAAAGCTCTGCTTCTGTGCGGAACGAAGTGCCCGCCTGTGGCGGGTTACTCATCGTAGAACCGTCTGGCCCCGTCCCTGCTCTTGTCTTCGCCCGCTGCCTCGCCTGAGAAGACTGTGTGGCTCGCCCGTCGGCGGCGAAGGTTCTGCTCTAATAAAAAAATTGCTTGTTTGGGTGAACAGAGCAAGGTACAATGCTACCAGGACCCTACTCCGCGGTCGCCGGGACGCCTTACGGTGGAACCTCTATCTAATCTAACTACCACGTATTCTCGGGGTCTTCTGCGAAGATGAGCAGGGGTTCCCATTTTGGACTCCGCTTTGCGGGAACCCTCGTAAAAAGACGCGAAGTGGGGACCCAGAAACAAAGGACATTATGAAAATTTTCGATTTTCGATTGCCAATCGTCAATTGTAAATTGTCAATGAAAGTCTGTTTAACTTTCTTCGTAATCATGCTATTTGCCGGATTGGCCCGTGCGGCAGCCGGCAACGAGATACTTGACGCCACCGGCGTCAAAGGCGGTCTCGTAGTTCATATCGGCTGTGGAGATGGAAGACTCACAGCCGCGCTGCGCGCCAATGATAGCTACCTGGTGCATGGTCTTGACGCCGACCTGCAAAATGTGAAAAAAGCCCGCCAGTATATCCAGTCGCTGCAGCTTTATGGCAATGTATCGGTTGACCAACTCAGAGGAAATAAGCTGCCGTACATCGATAATCTTGTTAATCTGGTAGTATCTGAGAACCTCGGCAGGGTTTCCATGGAGGAAGTGATGCGGGTGTTATGTCCCAACGGCGTAGCTTATATCAAAAATGGCGAGGGACCCCAGCGGCAAGGGTCCCCAACCGCAAAAAATGGCGGTTGGGAACCCCAAAATATCGCCGCTGGGAACCCCGATACGTGGACGAAAACGGTCAAGCCCTGGCCTGACAATATCGACCAGTGGACTCACTATCTTCACGATGCGACTAACAATGCCGTGGCGAACGATACGGTTGTTGGTCCGCCCAGGCATATGCAGTGGTTAGCCGAGCCGCTTTGGTCTCGTCATCACGATAAACTCGCTAGCATCAGCACGGTCGTAACTGCTCATGGCCGAATCTTCTACATTGTGGATGAAGCTTCGGCTGCGAACATCAACTTGCCAGGTAAATGGTCACTTGTGGCCCGCGATGCCTTCAGTGGCGTTTTCTTGTGGAAGCGTCCGCTCTCGTCGTGGACCTCACATCAAAGGAAATTCCGAAGCGGTCCTGTGCAGCTTTCCCGGACGTTGGTCGCTCATAGAGATCGGGTGTATGTGACACTTGGGCTGGATGAGCCTATATCTGTTCTAAAGGCTCAAACCGGTGAAGTGATTAATGTCCTAAAGGAGACTGAAAAAACCGAGGAATTCATTCTTCATAATGATATTCTGATCGTCCAAATCGGCGCGCAAGGTGCCGAGCATGCTTTGATCAAGATGGGAACTAAGGGACATGGTTTCAGAGACTCAAAATACATTGTTGCAATTCGACCTGATAGTGGCCGGGTGCTCTGGAGATGGCCACAGCGTGGCACGGCCACCATTATGCCTCTAACGCTCGCTGCATCCGGAAATCAGGTCTACCTACAAGACGGTGAACATGTTGTGAGTCTCGACCTGGACACGGGCCACGAAATATGGCGTGCAAAGGTCCATGGCAAATCGTCACGCAAGATCGGCTGGTCCGTTGATGCACTGGTCGTACACGAGGATGTGGTTCTGACCACAGGTGGGGGTGTCCTCACGGCACTGTCGGCAGACAAAGGACATCTTCTATGGACCAGTCCAATAGAGCAGATATTTGGGAAAACACAGGTGGACGTATTGGTGGCCGCGGGACTGGTCTGGACTAGCCCCGAGTTCTCTGAAGGACGAGATCTTCATACAGGCCAGGTTGTGACCCGCAACTGTCTCCATCAGACCCTCATTACTGCAGGTCATCATCATCGTTGTTATCGTAACAAGGCCACAGAACGCTACATAATGGTAGGAAAGCGGGGTATTGATTTCCTTGACCTTGAGTCTGATAATCACTCACGTAACAACTGGATTCGTGGTGTTTGCCAGTATGGGATTATGCCAGCCAACGGCTTGATTTATGCTCCGCCTCATGCTTGTGGTTGCTACTCGGAGGCTAAGCTGTATGGATTCTGGGCGCTGGCGCCGAAACGGCAGAAGACGGAAGCCTGCCCCTTCGACAAGCTCAGGGCAGGCTCTGAGCGAAGCCGAAGGGACAGAAGACGGAGGACAGAAAAAGAACGGCTGCAGCGAGGCCCCGCGTATTACGAAACACGAGCGACAAGTAACGAGCGACGAGCGACGAACGATTGGCCCCTTTATCGTCATGATTCTCTCAGAAGCGGCGTGACGGCAATGGAGCTGCCGTCGCGTTTAGAGCCGCTATGGAAGACGCAAATACCGGGCAGACTCAGTGCACCAGTAATAGCGGAAGCAATCGTACTTGTTTGCTCGATAGATGCTCACTGTGTCTATGCATTAGATGCACGAAGCGG
>JBHIDV010000019.1:0-16419 GCA_046760285.1 Sedimentisphaerales bacterium | reverse complement strand
TCCCAGTTTCTTGGCTTCGGAAAATCCTGGTTAGCCTCCAGTTCTTCGAGAGTTGGAGCTTTCGAGAATACGCCGTCGGGCGGCACCTCGGCTCCGGCAATCCACACCAGCGCATTAAGCACAAGTTTGCGAAAGTCATTATGAGCCCAGTTCCAATGCCAGTGTCCGCCGGTAAAGCCGAAGCCTCGCCCGCCGTCGGGCCGCTCGTAGGTCCAGGCCACACACTCCGGTAGGCCCATCCGCGCACGGACGTGCGGATTGCCGCTGTGAGGACCATCGCTTCTCTTGCGTGTGCTATCAGGCGGGATAGCAGTAAGAATCGGCGTTACATTTTGCATGTCTTCGCGGAAGCGCATGTGGTAGTACCACTCATCATTTATCGCGAACGGTTTTACGCCGCGAGTTATTGGGTGCTCCGGCAAATGCTTAAAGTCAGCGACCCAGTGCGGATTGACTGACCAGTACGTCTCGTAGTAACCGCCGAGCCAATCGAGCAGATAATTACCCGGCTCACCTTTGGGAACTATCAAAGCGTAATGCAGAAAGGCCAGTCCTACCCCCTTTTTTGCAAGCTCATCAATCTGCGCCAGATGTGGTATTATTATATGACCTGCCCCACCATCACAATTAAACGAAATGGCATCTGCGTTGTCGAAGGCGGTCGGGTCTTTGGGCCAACCTTCGGTGTATACAACGGCATGGATATTGGACATATTCTTATTTAGTCGTTTGGCAAGTAACAGATAGCCTGCTTTGTGCTCATGTGAGCCATAACCGTGGCTGCGTGGCCCGGCGAGAAGAACTATCTTCTTTCTATTTTGCAGCTTCAGTCGCTTAAGGCGGATATCTTTGAATTGAACTGTCAACGGCGGTCCCGAATGCAACTGCAACGCCAATGCACCCGACAGGTCGCGTTGCTTTTGGTCATTGTCAATTACTTCCGCTGTAATCTTGCCATTGAGCTTCAGAATTATGTGGCTGCCGCGGGCGATAATGTGATAATCATTCCAGCCGACGTTTTTGATATTGGCCCACAATTCATCTGTGTCCCCGATTGATGTGTAGGTCATCTTGCCAGCCGAATCGATGACGGTTTTCTGTCCGCGCTGAGCGAGGAGCCCTCGGCCATGCTCATCATAGAGCGCCCCAGCCCATCGACCGGCCAGGTCGATATCCGCCTGATAGCCGATAGCATGGCCATCGGCTGCGAGCCGACTGCGGAACTGGATGCCGGAGTTAGCTGCGGGCGTACCGCTGATGCGGTACTTCAACTTGAGCTCGAAGTCATCCAACTGGCCCCATTGCCAAACCAGGAATTGATTTTTCTTCACCGGATGCTGCTGCGTGGCACGAGCGGTAATCGCCCCATCCTCGACCGACCAGTAGCCCATATCCGCTGCTTTCCAGCCGTTGAGCGTCTTGCCGTCGAAAATCGGCTTGAATTCAGCCTCCGCACCTATCGCAGCGCCTGCTGCAAAAACCAGAAGACCACTTAAAACAATCCGAACAAGTCGTGGGTAAATCGGACGCATGATAATTCTCCCTGTACGTCTCTTGAGCCTTGCTCACGCTCATTGTGCTCTGCGGCGTGTCCACTAATAAATAATCATTTATCAATAATCAAACCAGCAGCTGACCACTGCTGTTTGATAAACTTCAGAGCCTGCGTATAGACCTGTTCTTGGCTGGTGAAGAAATCCCGCCAGATGCGAGTAGCGGCAGCCAAATCCGGCAGCGTCCGTCCGAAGGCTTCGACTACTAACCAACCGTCATATCCACCCGAGCGAAGCGCCTTGAATGTACCAGGCCAATCAATGTGCCCTGTGCCCGGCGTACCACGGTCATTTTCGCTGATGTGCACGTGCTTGATCATGTCAATATGCTCGGTGATACAGCCGACCGGGTCCTTCTCTTCGATATTGGCGTGGAACGTATCATAGTGTACGCCCACGTTAGGATGATTGACCCGTTTGACATAATCGGCCGCATCGGCCATGGTGTTGAGGAAATAACACTCGAAGCGATTGAGGTACTCAAGAGCAAGGCTCAGATTAGCTTTGGCCGCAAATTCAGCAGCCCGGCGATGTACCTGGGCGGCACGCTTTTTTTCCTCTTCGGTCGGCCCAAGGCCTGTGAATACACCCAACGGCTGGTAAAAAGGCCCACATAGAACCTCTGAGCCCAGTGCCTGCGAGCACTCAATCGCCCATTTAAGATACTCTATCGCTGCTTTTCGGTGCTCGTCTTTGGCGCTAATAGGATTGTGCTGCTCATCTGGAATGACCGTTACAGATGCACAGGCCAGCCCGTTATCTCTAATTGCTTTTCCGATCCTCTCAAAATGGGCAGTGTCGGCCTCAAAGACAGGTATCTCGACCCCATCATAGCCAATCTTTTTAAGTTTCTCTAATAGCGGCAGGTGTTCTTCGGTGACGTGCGTCGTCCATAACAACATATCAAATCCGGTTTTCATTACATTTCTCCTTCTCGCAGTCCGCCGCAGACGGGCAAGACTACTGCCGTTTTATTGGATGCGTTCGCCTGTGACCTGGACATCGTCTATGTTCCAGCCGGGATAAGTCACAGACTCGTCTGTTGGTCCGATTCCCCAGCGAAAATAGAGCATTCCGCCTGTGGCGGAATCGCCAGCAACCGACGTGGGAACCGACAACTCTACGAATTGCCAACTCTCGTCCGAGATATGCGAATAGCCCGTGGTCCAAAGCTGCACCCAATTCGTTCCGTCGTTCGATACTTGAATGTTAGCCCGGTCATAAGGTGATTCGATCCCCAGCCATCGCCAAAAACTCAACGTGATATTTTTATATCCTTCACAATTGATGGCACCAGTAGTAGCATATCGAATTTCGTTCATAGAATCGTTATAGTCGCCATCAAGTTCGTAGCCGATGACATACTGGCCGGTATGACCTGAATTTGGGTCCCCATTCTCCGAGCCTTGTCCAGTTGGCGTGCCCCAAGCCCAGCCACTGTCAAGCTGCCAGCCAGGGTTGGTATCCATATTAGTGTGGTAGATCGCATCCGGGATAACGGTGACCGATATTGGCTGGGAGTCCTGTCTGATGCCGTCTGTTACAAATAGATAGAAGGTATGCGTCTGAAAGACTTGGTTAGTAACGGGTTTCCAGAGAAATGTATTGGTTTCACTATCAAAGCGGGCGCCTTCGGGTGTATGTCCAACGTAGAACTGCAGAGGAAGGTCATCAGGATTAGAGGCGCTTAGCTGTAGCTGTAGTCTATCGCCTGGCTTGATTTCGGCCGATACCGACACGGGATTCAACTTTGGTGGCTTCAACACCAATCCGGAACACTGAGGATCACGCCTGAACATGCCCCAATCAATCTTGTTGGGGTCGTATTGGCCGGGCAAATCCATCACGTGAAAATCGAAGTCAAAGCCTGCGAACATAATCTCAACATCGCCATCCTGGTCGAGGTCTGCCAAGGCCGGGGTTGTGTAGTACTCAGCCGCCATGCTCAACCACGGGAAGCCCGGTGTCACGGTGCCATCGCTGTTCCATGCCATTAGAGTTTCGCCTGCCGCAGCCACCAGTAATTCCTTTTCCCCATCGCCGTCGATGTCGCCGATCAGGGGCACGCTGTTTAATGAACGGCCCAGGACCTTTTTGGGAAAACCAGCCTCGGTCAATAGATTGCCCTGGTGGTCAAAGGCGTGAATCTGGGAGAATTTGAGCCCATCAATGTCTATTTCGCTATTAATGTATACCTCACAGTAGCCATCATTATTTATGTCGGCTACACTGATCATTCCTGGGGATTCCCCAAATGCGAAAGAAGGCATTTGGGGGACCCCTGGCACGTCGAAATCTTCTTGAATCTGGCTCTGCCAAAGGATGCTGCCGTCAAGATGTACTGCTCTGACACTATCGTTCGTGCAGAACACAATCTCCAGTTCTCCATCTGCGTCCAAGTCCGCAATGACAGTGCCTTTGTCGCTGCCTCCTTCCCACTGCTCTAACCGTTGTCCCTGGTTATCAAAGACATACGTATGCGGATTAGAGGTCGCAGGGGCGTATGCACAACAGACTATCTCGATATCGCCGTCGCGGTCAAGATCCGCTACGCTCAATGGCCCCAGAGCCTCGTAGCGACGATGCCAAAGTTCGGTTCCATCTCCCTGCAGTGCATAAATGCCAGCAGTCTCTTGTTCATACGATGCATCGAGGAGCACGAGTATCTCACTGTCACCATCACCATCCATATCAGCAAGGACAATAGGCTGGGCGATTTCGGCCCCCAGGTAACCACCCTCGCCGAGCAATTTCGGCCAGTCGCCTGAGACAGGCTGGCCATTCTGCCAGTGCCAGACGTGGATGTAGCCCCATGAGGTAGTGGTAATAACCTCGAAGTCTCCGTCGCCATCAATATCCCCCACAGCACTTGTCGAATTACTCGGCGGACCATAAATCTCCTGAGGCCAACCCGGAAGGGAATTTCCATCTTCGGTCCAGATATGAGTTTGGCCTTCCCCGCCAAACCATGATAGCGATGATGATGACTGAATCAACTCGTTACGACCATCTCCATCGATATCCATACAAATCGGACTCGACTCAAAAGATTCGAAAAAGCCAAAAAGGGGATCTTCAAACGGGTCCAGTTCAGGCACAGCTCTCGAGAAACTTTCCTGCTGCCGCCCAGGGGCAATGCCAAAGACTTTTTCGTCTGTATGCACGTGTCCGTCGGCCAAAACACTGAGACGCAACGTAAATGTACCTACGCCGGTATTGGCAAGCGACGTATGGAGTAGGCCGTCCTGGGAATCCAAATTTACAACACCTTCAGCTACCAGTGTCCATACATCCTGCCCATAGAGCTGCTGCTCAAGGTAGTAAAAATCACCATGCACAAACAGCACCAGCGGTATTTCGTTAACATCTTGAGCGAACTCATCTCGATGCGTAGGCTCGACAATCTCGGCCAAAGGATACTGGACGCTTACACCTTGCAGAGCCTGGTATGCATTCACGCGTCCTGTGCCCAGGTAGCATATATTTGGGTCCAGCAAACCATAGTTAATGGAATCTGTCGTACTCTCAAGTATGGCCCGGGCTTGGATATTTGTCAATTCTGGCCGGTGGGAGAAAAGCAACGCCGCTAGTCCTGCGACATAGGGCGCCGAAAGCGAAGTCCCGTTGTAAAGGCCATATCCTTCTTCGAATTCCAGGGTAAAAATGTCCGTTCCAGGAGCGGCGATGTCCACCCAAGGCCCAAAACTGGTTCCGCCGTACCGGCCCCACCTGGCCCTGGTGTCATCTCCGCCGGTCGCAGCCACTGCCATAACATTATAATAAGCCGCGGGATAGCCCAGCATGTCCTTGTTGTCATTGCCAGCAGCAGCTACCAGCAATACGCCCTGAGCAAATGCGTTGTCAACTGTCTCCTTGACGGTTAGGTCATCCTCCGGGCCAAGTTCATCGCCCCCAAAGCTCATGTTCACCACCCGTGCGCCGTTGGCTGTCGCATACTCAATGGCTGCGGCCACCTTGGCAGACGTGAACGGGGAACTCAGGCGTAGGGGCATGATGCTGCAACGCCAGTTTACCCCACATACACCCTCACCGTTATTTCCGACAGCAGCGATGACGCCAGCGACCGCCGTCTCGTGCCCCCAGGCTCCATAGAAACCGGCTGGACGAATGTCTCCGTCGTCATCATCGAAGTCCCAGCCGTGGCGGTCATCGACAAAGCCATTACCATCATCGTCCTTGCCATTGCCTGGGATCTCGTCTTCGTTCACCCAAATATTTTCCTTTAGGTCGGGATGCTCAATGTAAACGCCAGTGCCAGGCACAGCCACGACAACATTAGGACTGCCGGTCGTAATATCCCAGGCCAGGGGCATCTGGGTCAGTTGATGCGCATACTGATCAGCAAAAGATGGGTCGTTAGGTTCTGCGTAAGGCTCATAGATATAGTTAGGCTGGGCATATTCCACCTCGGGATCGTCATTAAGCTCGGCGCAGATAGTCAGGACGTCTCGCTCGGTTTTCAGTAGATAGAACCGAAGCCAGTCGCCCTCGATGCTTGATGCTCGATACTCGATACCGGCCAACTTGAGCGGGGGCCAGCTTCGAGAATCCAGCTGCCTGTGGACGCCTTCAAATACCGGGCATTGATTGTGCAACTCATAGTCTGATTGCAGGCGAATGAGGGTAGCGTCGCGGCTCTGCCGCCTTGCAGAGTCAGCCTGATAGTTATGAATAATCCCATCAGTTCGTCCGTCCTTTAGCTTGACAATAACCTCGCCGGGTACGTATTTGGGTTTGGCCGAGGGCAGCCTCTGGCGATCCAAACCGGTGGCAGCCTCAAAGGCGAAGCCTTTGGGGATGGTGGTTGTGTTCAAAGCCATCCCCAAGCTGCGCTTGAGGCTGGCACAGGTCGATGTTCCAGCCCTGCACCAATTGCCTCCGGACGCAATGACCAGCCCCCACGTGAGCAGGACAAGGCCGACTCGGCTCAATTGGTGCGGGGTAACCTGCACGGCAGCCGCCATAATGAATAGTATTGTCTTTGCGATGGGCCAGCCCGCCGTATCCGCCACCGGCGGAGCGAGCCAGCTTCTGTCAAAACGATTCAAGTTTGCCTCTCCTTCATTCTATATTCTTAGGTTCGGCCCAAAACGAGTAATCTGCTCAAACTATCCGCGATGCATATGTAACATCGCCCCTCTGGAGGTTCCGTAATCAAATCAATGGAACAGGGCCCGACCCCGCCTGGCGGCAACCCCAACACAATCCTCTCGCTGCTCTGGTTGTTATTCGCAATGTGCCTACTAATTGTCTATTCTAATCGCGCGACTCCAAAAGTCAAGGAAAATAACATTATACTTCGGAGGTAACTGACAAAATTTGCTCCAGTTCGTCCTTGTAGAGTGAAAAAAACAGACTTTCCAGACTCAGTTAGTCCCTACTCTATTATATCGGTAGGTGGCGTTGACAGCCTCGCCGATGTAGTAGTTAATAGTGTTATTGCTCAATTGGGATATTCAACTTCGCCAGGGTTTTGCGCATCCATTGCAGCGATTTCTCAATCATGGGACCGCCCTGTCCTTCGCATTCTATGCTTAGCACGCCGTTATAGCCATGGTCACGCAGCAGCCCCAGACACCGGCAGATGGCCTCGGCGTTGACACCCTCGCCCAGCGCACAATGACTGATGGCGATGCCGGTCTGCCCGCCTCGTGCCGCTGCCGCCAACGACTCGGACACATCCTTGATATGCACATGGCTAACCCTGTCGATGAACTTTTCGAGAAATTTAGCTGGGTCCTGGCCCGCGATAAAGGTGTTGCCTGTATCCATATTCATTCGCAGATAAGGGCTGTCGCAGAAGGCCAGCATTTTTTCCATCATTTCAGGCTTAGTGGTGAAATATCCATGCGGCTCAATATTGACGATAACCTTGTGTGCCTCGGCGAGCTCGATGATCTGCTCATAGCTGTGAGCCATCATCTCCATTGCTTCGGTGTCGCTCAAGTCTTCTGGTTTATACATAAAATCGGTAGTATCAACACACGGACAACCCACCATATCTGCCCACTGAATTGCCTTCATCACATACGGGACACCACGCAAAGGGCCGTCTTTCCGAGATAGTGGATAGGCTGCATCAATTTGTGAAAAACGCACACCATAATTTTTCATCTTCCGCCGGAGCAAAATGGGGTCTTCATACGCAGCCACATGAGGATAATAACCCAGTCCCAACATCCAACTGATACCATCTAATAGACCACACTCAATATAATGCACATCATTACGTTGAGCCCACTGCAGACAGGCCTCGAAACTAAAGCACGCAGAGTTAAAAGCATCGGTATGAAATCCAATTTTCATTGCTCTATCTCCCTACAAAAATCTTGAATGGACCCCGCCTTGCGGTCCGCAGGACGCCTGACGGCGGGAACCCAATCCCTTATTTTTTGCCGTTAGTTCTAACTTGAGCTTTTGGCACAGTCGCCAGATGAGTCGTCCATGCGCAACCTCGGCGGAACAATTCAGCGACATTAGGGTTGGTGATGGCCTTGACGTCATGACCCAACGGGCTGTGGAAGACCCGGCCTTTACCATAGTTAAAAGCAAAGGCCATTGGGTAGACCCTGCCATTGACCTTTGAGCGTGCGGTTGCCAGAACCTTCACGGGTCGATCACCCCTCAGGCAGGTATACAGTTCATCGTCAGTCTCAAAGGACTGTATGCCTTGTGTGATAGGATGGTTCACGTCAGTGATATTGACTCGAAAAGGTCCTCTGGGGTCGTGTGCTCTTAGTTTTGGGTCCCAGACTCGGCCAGCCAGGTCCCGAAACTCCGGCCAATCCTGGAAGGCACCGCAGGCAAAATGGACGATAAACAAACCTTTGCCGACATGGACGAATTCGCGCAGATTAGATCGAGCTTCAGCCCCTGGCCCGCGCTGCTGCCAGTTCATAAAATGCAGCACAACTACATCGTAGCGGTGCAGGGCCGACGAATCAAGAAAGTGCGGGTCCTCTACTACACGCACCTGTAGCCGCGGGTCCTTTTGTAGTACCTTCGCCAGCACAGGAGCAGTTTGACGCCAATTGTGCGCAGGGTGATCGATACCGGTGACAATTAGGACTCGCTTTGTCAAGTCATCGTTAGCTGATTCAATCGCAAAACCTGCGGTGAAACCGCAGGCTAAATATTTAGCCCCGCGTTTCACGCGGGGTTCTCGCTCGGCGTGCACGAGCCCGATGGTCAAGGCCAGAACAGCAACTATTCGAGGGACTCTGCTTTGCGGGTACTCACTTAAATATTTCATTTGCGATTACACCTTTCGATATGCTTAGCTTCTCCAGGGACGTGACCTCTTGATTTTAGACAACGCTGTCTTTGCAATGTGCACATCCTCGGCGATCTCGAAATCAAACATGCCCGCGAGGATGTGGTCGGCGCCATTTTCAAAAGCGTAGCCGAAAGCATCTGGAGGGGCAATAGCACCTGCTGCCATCACCTTAAAGGCAATCCAGGGCTTCTGGACGTCTTTCATGAAATCGATCACCTTCTGAGGATTGTTGCACCAATATCCCGGGACTTCAGAAGTGGCCTTCGTCAGTTCACCGGGCTTCGGGGCACTGGGATAATTGTGATGATGTAACGTTTTGATATAGAAATCTACATCGATTTTATGTCTCTCGCATTCGATGATCACCTTCAGGTCATGAGCGCCAACTCCAGAAGGCACTTCGTTGTCCTTGGCGATTTGGACCGCATAAGCTAACAGATCAACTCTGCTCTGGGAGACAAGCTGGTCTGCTCGCACTCCCCATAGATAGACGGCATCGACACCCATCTCGACAATTTGTTCAACCTGTCGGCGATAGGCTTCCATGGTATCGTCGATGACAGCGGTGGGACATATAATCCATTTGATTTTTCCGCCATGTTCATAACGGTATTTTTTGAGTATATTCATGGCTTGGCCAACGGTATGTATAACCAGGGTATCGATCCCGTGTGCTTCCGCTACAGATAGGGTTTCAAGGATTTTCTGCTCTGTGTTATAGTGTGCTGCCAGATTATAGACATACCTCAAGTCCCGGCTGTGCGTAAAATGGGTGAGCAAATTGCCACCCAGCAACAAACGGCTAATCGAAAGACCGGCGATATTCCCCTTCGGCAGGGCTCCCGCTTTGCGGGGTCCCAGCGTATTTTTGGATGTCAGCCCATTATTCGGGCTGGTAGGTTTCTCTGCCTGGCCTTGCGCAAATATCCTGCCTGAGTCCATGTGCAGGGTGAATGTGCTGCCTGCAGAATACAACAGTGTTCTCTTAATGAACTTTCGACGATTGAGATTTGATGACATGAAAAGTCTCTTTTTTCCCATTATATCCATATTAAAGCAATATAACAAACCGCACTACCGCTTGTCAAACCCTTTATTTTGTGCGTGACTGTACATATTGAGCAACATTTTTCAATTTACTATTTAATATCTTAATGATATTGTAGTCCCGCCCCAATTGAGGAGGCCCCTACGTTGGTGGGTAATTGGGGCGGAGTCGCAGTCCTGTAAGGGACGCTGCGCGGAGAAAAACAAAAGTGACAAGAACAGAAGTAACCATTTACTGTCATTGTGCATACTCGCAGATAATCCCGAATCGCGTGAAACTCGCGGTGCTGGATGCAATTAAGAACGCTGATATTGATTTTGTTGCTGTAGCCGACCTCTGCGAGGCCTCTGCCAAGCGAGACGGTGCTCTCAAACAGTGGACAAAAGCAGAATCGATAAAGATTGTCGCTTGTTATCCGCGTGCGGTCAAGTGGTTATTTTATGCAGCAGGAGCACCTTTACTCCACCCCAGACGGATTGAATTTCTGAACATGCGGGTAGACAGCACCGAAAAAATTATTTCATCACTGCAAACAGAGCTAACTGCAAAGAAAAAACCCCACGTGAGGGTTCCCGCAAGGCAGGGTTCCGCTGCGGTCCAACTCGATGGGTCCATGGAAAAAACGGGTGACTGGATCCCCTGGTTTCCGGTAATTGACTATGACCGCTGCAAAAACTGCAAACAATGTTTCAACTTTTGTCTGTTTGGTGTATATGAGCTTTCACAAGAAGGTAAGGTTGAGGTTAAAAATCCGGCTAATTGCAAGACTAACTGTCCTGCTTGTGCCAGGATGTGTCCACAGAGCGCTATAATGTTCCCCAAATACAGTGACGGCCCTATCAATGGTGATGAAGTGGACGAACGGACATCACAAGATAGAAAAGCAGACCTTAGCCAACTCTTAAGCGGGAATATTTATGATGCTATCCGCCAGCATAGCAAAAAAGGCAAACGATTTTCTAAGGGACCCCAGCTGCAAAACATGGCGGCTGGGAGCCCTAAGGATACGGAATCCCCAGTTTTGAGAAAACTGCAAGAAAAATTAGATATCCCATCGGAAGTACTAGCCTCTTTGTCACCCGGACAGTTGGCTCAGATAGAAAAGAAATCAGACAAGAAAGACCTCCCTAACACGCAACGTGGCCAAAACGAGCGTAACAGTAAAAAGGAACAACACAGCCATGAGTAAACAACGTCTTAAGCCTGTTGTCATTCTGGTCGCGGATAGAACCCTCAGCGCCGATTACAAGATTTTATTTGAAGGTATCTTTTCCACCATGCAGACTACACAGGTCCCGCAGACCGTAATGCGGACATTTCTTTCACCGCCGGTGGCAACAGATTCGTTGGGACGGGCAAAGACCGCACCTCTCGGATTGCGCCGAGTTGAGTCAGCACTTCTTAGGTTCACGAACCTAAGCACCGAAGAGGTCATCTGCACGACGCCACAAGCTCTACCAAGGTTGTTGGGGCCCTGGGTTAAGGTCGTTGCCGTCAGTTCAAGTGACCCATTAGGCAGGGGAATGAGCAATACTACGACCATGAATTTCTCTAAAGGCGAGCTTTACACCAGCTTTTGGACCCGTCGCATGATGGAGCAGCTTGCCGCTGCAAAACATCAGTACGACTTTAAGATCGCTGTGGGAGGAGCCGGAGCCTGGCAATGGAGGTGCAATCCTAAACAGACCGCTCGATTAGGCATAGATGTTGTCTTCGATGGTTACTTCGAATCCCTGGGGCCGAAACTTTTTATGGACCTGGCCAATGGTCACCAAGCAAAAGAGTATATCTGCAGGATTGATACTGCTACAGACAAAATTCAGCCTATAAATGGCGCATCAATGCTGGGTGTGGTCGAGCTTTCCAGAGGATGTGGAAGAGGCTGTAAGTTTTGTACTATGGCTGGCAAAAAGATGAGCCACATCAGTCCGGATACTATCCTGGCGGATTTGGAAACAAACGTCGCTCATGGCGTGAGAACGGTCGTCAGCTCAAGTGAAGACTTTTTTCGATATGGCTCGGCGGGATTAAAACCTGATTTTGATAAGCTGCAAGATTTGCTCGTGCAAATGAGGAAAATCAAGGGCTTATCTTTTATGCAAATAGACCATGCAAACGTGACGAGCGTGTTGCAATTAAGTGATGAGCAATTAGCTGAAATCAGAAGATTGCTTAGCTGGGCAAGCAAAACTGATTATCTCTGGGTAAATATGGGCGCCGAGAGTGCAAACGGCCACCTGGTAGCGGCGAACTGTCCTGGCAAAATTGCACCATTTCGGGCTGAGGATTGGCAGGATTTGGTCCGCGAAGCTGCGGAACGAATGACCCGAAACGGCTTCTTCTCGGTGTTCAGTATAATTCTCGGGCTGCCGGGCGAAACACCAGATGACGTTGCTCGTACCCTTAAACTGGTTCGGTACTTGGGCACCAGGCGGTCAGTTATTTTCCCTATCTTTTATGAACCTCTACTGGTTAAGGAGATTGAAACAGACCGAAGATTTACGCTCAAAAAAATGAGAGCCGATCACCTCCAGCTCTATAAAACCTGCTACGAGATAAACTTCAAGTTGGTGCCTCGTTTGTTCTGGGACAACCAGCGAGCAGGTGGTGTACCTTGGACAAAGAGGGTATTGATACAAATGTTGGGCAGGAGTGAAACATTATCCTGGCGACGAACTTTTGCCAATTTGCGATTGCCGATTTCCAATTGAAAATCGAAAATCTTCGCACGGGTAAATTGAGGAGTGCCAAAAACATGTATAAAGACGTCACATCTACAATAAAGACCCTCCGGCCACCACAGGACAATATACCACAAACAAAACAGCAGCGTAACAAACTGTTGCAGATTGTCGCTGAATATATCCAGCAAAAACAACCCGTGGGGCCGTTGTCCTTTGAGGAGTTGCGAATACATTCCGAAGCGATTCTCAAAATAGCAAAGGTAAATGCAAAATACAGAGATTTTATAGCAATTCTGATAAATAACGAGGTTTGGCGTGACACCATAGCAGGTATACCCTTTGAAAAACGTTTATTGCTGCTGCCAAAGTGTCTGCGCAGCCAGGCCTGTCCTGCCAGTTTTGATGAACTTGGCCTGGTGTGCGAGCATTGCGGACGGTGCGTAATTTCCGGACTGAAAAGCCAGGCAGAACAATTAGGTTATGCGGTACTGATTGCAGAAGGTTCGCCGGTAGTTATGTCACTTATCGAGACAGGCAAAATTGAAGCTGTAATAGGCGTTAGCTGTCTTTCGGTTCTGCAGCGGGTTTTCCCATACATAGAGGCTGGAGCCGTCCCCGGCATCGCCATTGCCTTGTTACAAGATGGCTGTGCCGATACCAATGTCGATGTAGACTGGGTCTGGGAGGCAATAGACCTGCGTAGCGATGACTTAACCAGCCGTCTTAATCTGGAAGATTTGCGCAGTCAGGTAAACAACTGGTTTTCAGGTGGTTCCCTGGAATCGCTCTTAGGCTCTGTTGAGAGCCAAACCGAGGAATTGGCTCTGGAATGGCTAAGCAAGACAGGTAAACGATGGCGGCCTTTTCTCACTGTCTGTACATATAAAGCTCTTGCCGAAAACAGTGAAGCAGCACTTCCAGAATACCTTCGCAAAACAGCAGTCGCGGTCGAATGCTTCCACAAGGCTTCTCTAATTCACGACGACATCGAAGACGGAGACCGCTTGCGATATGGCCAAATGTCACTGCACGCTGAATATGGAGTCCCAATGGCACTTAACGTGGGAGACTTTCTGCTTGGCGAAGGGTATCGTCTACTGACGGAGTTAGATGTCCCGGATACTTTCCGGGTAAGGATGCTTAACACTGCAGCCGAAGGACATCACAACCTATGTCTTGGCCAGGGAAGCGAGCTATCCTGGCTCGGAAAGCCCAGAGTCCTAAGCACAGATGAGGTTATTGACATATTTCGTAAAAAGACTTCTCCAGCCTTTGAAGTGGCCTTGAAGTTAGGGGCTATATTGGCTGGTCACGGCGATGAACTGGGCGAGGTGTTGAAACGGTATAGTGAATCACTGGGCATTGCTTATCAGATTCACGACGACATAGATGATTTCCATCGGGCCAATCCCAGCACGCCGGCAGGTACTCTAAACGCAGTACGACCATCACTTTTACTCGCGATGGCGTATGAAATGGCAGCCAATGCTGAAAAGAAAATACTCAAATCCGTATGGGATAGGTCTATAGAATTCGATACAGTGGCAAGTGACATCCAGAATATATTTGCTATGCTGAAGGTTGAACAGTTAGCTTGGGATTTGATGGAATCATATAAATCTCAAGCCATAAGTTCCCTTACCATCTTAAATAATTCTAACCTTAAGGGTTTGCTACGAAGGGTTGTGGGCAAGATATTTAATGATTTTGAAGTGATGGGTTGTTGCAATGACTATAAGGTTGGACATGCTGACCGCAGCCAGCCGAGCGAAAAATCTGTTAGGTGATTCTGCCGAAGTTGTGGTCAACTTCATTTGCAAACAAATGAACCCGGACGGCGGCTTTAAAGACAGGGCCAACCAAAGTGACCTATATTATACAGTCTTCGGCATCGAAGCTCTTTTGGCTTTGCGGACCTGTGTCCCCCGAGAGAAAATTTTAAGTTTCCTTCAAAAATTCCGGGATTACCAGTCGCTGGACCTCGTTCATTTAGCATGTCTTGTGCGCTGTTCGGCCAATTTAGCACCGAAGACTCAAGTTACCAATCACCAAATTTTGCATTACCTTGAAAGGCATCGCTGCCATGACGGCGGATATAGCAATTCCGTGAGAGCCGAACAGGGTACAGCCTATGGTTGTTTTTTGGCTCTGGCAGCGTACCAGGACTTGAATATGGAGATGCAAAACAGCTCCGCAGTTATAAAATGCGTTAAATCATTAAAAAGGCCAGATGGGGCTTATGCAAATGCACAGACTTCGAAAATTGGTTCAGCTCCAGCAACAGCAGCGGCATTGACAACCCTGCACTACTTTAATGAACCTGTTAGTGATTCATCAGTCGATTGGCTGCTTTCCTGCTTTCATCCGAAAGGTGGCTTTGCTGTGACATCAACGTCACAAGTTAATGGCTTACCAGATTTACTCTCCACTGCTACTGCCTTGCACGCCCTCGCTTTGTTGGGAGTTTCAATTGATAACATAAAAGAGCAGTGTCTTGATTTTCTGGACAGCCTTTGGAGCACTGAAGGCGGCTTCCGTGGGAACTGGGCTGACGAAACACTTGATTGTGAGTACGCCTACTACGGTCTTTTGGCACTCGGGCACCTGAGTAATAAGAACCCCACGTAAAACGCGGGTCTAAATATTTAGCCCCGTAATCTATTGCGGGGTTTGACTTATGAATATCGACAAAAATGCCCTCGATAAAACACTTGTAGCGCTGAAAGAGCATTTACTGCGATCACGCGTGCCGCAAGGTTCCTGGCAGGGAAAGTTATCCAGCAGTGCGCTATCTACAGCAACTGCCGTCTTTGCCTTGGCCACGGTGGATAAAAAAAAATACAAATCGCTCATTTTCAAGGGGCTGGATTGGCTAAAGGATAATTGCAATGCTGACGGAGGCTGGGGTGATACCCCGCACCAATTGTCCGGTGGCAATGAGTGCAACCAAAGTTTTGGCCACAAGTACCGCTATGGCTACAATTGGTGCGGGGCAAGCCCAAGCAATATCAGCACGACACTGCTTTGCTGGTCTGCATTTGCGATAGCAGATGGCCCCCATCGCTATGATGAAACTGTCGCCAAGGCCGAATCCTGGCTTATTAATTTCGCCGGCAGCTTAGAACCAAAAACTCTTGCTCGCGCTATCAATCAACAATATGGCCAAGACAGAAGCTTTTCCGCGCCGATTCTGACAATGTGTACCCTTGCCGGCAGATTAGGCGAATCTAAACAGGCGTGGCGATGGATTAAGCCCTTACCCTTCGAGTTGGCAACATGCCCGCACTGGTTGTTCAAATGGCTGAAACTACCGGTCGTAAGCTATGCTCTGCCGGCTTTGATTGCTGTAGGACAGGCTAATTATTATCATCGAAGACCCAAGAATCCGGTGGTAAAACTTTTGCGATATTTGACACGCAGAAAAACTCTAACTGTATTGCGAAATATCCAGCCGGAAAGTGGAGGATTTCTCGAAGCTATCCCGCTGACCGCTTTTGTGGTTATGAGCTTAGCTGCTTCTGGCCAAAGGGACAATGATGTTACCGTCAAAGGCACCGAGTTTTTAATTGCATCTGTTAGAGAGGACGGGAGCTGGCCGATTGATACGAATCTGGCTACCTGGGTGACAACTTTGTCTATAAACGCCCTTGCTGCGGGGCAGAATCTTGAAAATGCACTGTCACTGGATGAGCGGGCCAATCTTCAGCAGTGGCTGTTATCTTTGCAATATTGCCAGGAGCATCCCTACACGCACGCCGCTGGTGGTGGTTGGGCTTGGACGAATTTGCCCGGAGCCGTCCCCGACGCCGACGACACTGCCGGTGCACTAATTGCGCT
>JBHIDV010000018.1:0-16490 GCA_046760285.1 Sedimentisphaerales bacterium | reverse complement strand
AAGGCCTCGGAAAAATGAATGCTAAGTTTGGTAGTTTATCCTTAAGATATTTTGGCTTGATACTATGCCTGATAATAGCAACCCCACTATCGTCTGACGAACCAGCTGGGCAGCAACAGCCTTCCTATCCACCAACCTTACCAGGCGGCGAACAAGTCGCAACGGTCACTTCCCCGATTCTCCTGCAGCCGCCGTCTTCTTTGGAAAATGTTACAGTTGCAAAGACCGCTCCTACAGTCGATTTTCTCTACTATCCTGGGCAGACCTATAAAGGCAATCCCTGGTCGAACTGGGGAGATGGCTTTGCCATCAACGGCAAATATTACTCCTCCATAGGCGACCATAAAGGCCCGGATGGGAACGCATTCGTCTACGAATATGTATCCGCAACAAAGACTCTGCGCCAAATAGTGAATCTGCGAGAGGTTCTCAATATGCCTGATGGCTACTACACGCCTGGCAAGATTCACGGCCGAGTCGATATGGGCAGTGATGGCTGGCTTTATTTCTCGACTCACCGTGGCTCTACAAAGGTCACAACCGACAAATATCATTATAAAGGTGACTGGATACTCCGGCACAATCCAAAGACTGGAAAAACAGAAATCGTCGCGCACGGCCCCGTCGGTAAACACTGCATCCCCTGTAGCATCCTTGATCCAGAGTGCCTTATCTTTTACGGCGGCACAGCAGCCGGCGATAGGCAGGATAAACACATTATCTTTTTTGCATACGACATAAGAGCGAGGAAGCTTCTTTATTCCGGCTACAATGGTCCAGCTCGTTATATGATTCTTGCAAAGTCCACTGGGTATGTATATTTTGTTCCTGGATTTTTTGGTCCGCTATATCGATTTGACCCAGAAAAAAGCACCTCACCGGTGGAGTTGAGCGCGGAGCTCGGCATCAGAGCCGCCACCCAGGAAACTCCACAGGGATTTGTCTATACCGTCTCAAGAGGTGGCGCCACATTGTATCGCTTCGACACAAAGACCGAGCAGGTCACAAACCTTGGTTCGGCAGCCATAGGAACTCAGACCTACATTACAACTATTGATGCAGATTCAACCGGAAAATATCTGTATTATGTCCCTGGAGCGCACGGTGGCAGCGAGAAAGATGGCGCTGCCGTCGTACAGTTCGATACCAAGACCGGAGAGAAAAAGGTCATTTGCTTTTTACATCCGCTTCTTAAAGAAAGGTTCGGCTATACGCCGCTCGGCACCTTTAGCACGGCGGTTGACCCAGCTGGAGACAAACTTTACATAACCTGGAACGGTAATCTCGGAGGCATCCGGCGAGGTCGACCAACCTGGGACGCCTGTGCACTTACCGTTATTCATATACCGGAATCGGAAAGAAGGCCATAACTGAAGTTCTGTTATGCTGGCAAAAGCTTTGACAATCATAAGCATTCTTTACAGTTTTTCGTGGGCCTCAGGGTCAAATAATACATTAGTCTTTGTAGATGCCACTAAGTCAACAGGTCTGTCTAAACCACTCAAAGGGATTATGGCACATGCAGCTGCCTGGGGCGACATCGATAATGACGGTGACATCGATCTATATGTAGGCAGCTTCTGTGACCGACCAGCGCAAAGATACAAAGGCAGGGCATCTCCTGTGCCTAATATACTTCTGATTAATGAGAACGGCAGCTTCCGCCAATCCCCTCAGCAGACCATCGCTCTTAAGGCCAGAACAAGCGGAGCAGCTTTCGTTGATTTGGATAACGATGGAGACCTTGACCTCTATGTCTCGAACAACTCCAAAAGTAGAGGCCTCCGCGTGGCGAACAAGCTATTTGAAAATATTAATGGCTATTTTCGAGATGTCTCCGAGGACAGCGCTGCCTGTGTGATTATGGGTGGAAGAAGTGTGGGCGTTCTGGATTTTGATGGAGATGGTCTTCTGGATCTTTTGGTTGCGGAGGATAAATGGACAGGCCGACGCACCAGGTTATTTAAAAATCTGGGCAAAATGAAATTTGAGGATTACTCCGTGAAGGCAGGTTTGCCTGAGAATCTGCCTGGACTGGGCGTGATTACACCGGACCTGAATGAGGATGGCTGGCCGGATATCTTTGTAAGTCAGGCAAATCGACTTTTTCTTTCAAGACAGAACGGCACATATCACGAAGCCGGCTCGGATTTCTTCCAATATGAGCCCATAAACAGAGAAGCCACTCCCTGTGGCGTTGCGTTTGGCGACGTAAACAGGGATTCAAAAATGGACATAGTAATCGTTGACCACAGCCAGCCTGCCTGTCAGCACCTCTTTATCAACCTGGGACTTTGCGATGGTGTTCCTCAGTTTCGCCAAATTACTAAGGACGTTGGCCTATACTACAAATTTCCCTCTTGGACTTCAGATGGATTTCATCTGAAACACGCGCATGTTGAGATCGCAGATTTCGACAATGATGGCTGGCCGGATATACTCGTTGCGGCAACATATCGCATGAATGGTCAAAGCTGGCCCTTCATCTGTCGAAATGTAAGTAGCTCAGCCGGCGCGGTCAGAGACTCTACCGCCTCAAAAGTACGGTTTCAAATTCCGCCTGTCGAAAAAGCCGACACTTATTTCCCATCTGGACCAACCATGGACTTTAACCGTGATGGAAAGCTGGATGTCTTTTTGGCAAGTTGGTATCCTGAAATTTCTTCAAGGCTTTTTCTAAACAACAGCCCCAGCAATCATTGGCTTCGTATTAAGGTTGTAGGAAAGACCATCAACAAAATGGGTATCGGTGCCAAGGTAAAGGTATATTCAGCGGGTAAGCTCGGCCAGGGCGAGGCACTTCTCGGGTATCAAGAAATTGCGATAGGTATCGGCTTCTGCTCTGAACAAGAGGCTATAGCTCACTTCGGCCTCGGTAGCGCTGCCGTTTGTGACTTAGAGGTCATTTTGCCCTACGGCAAAGGTAACATCCGAAGAAAAAACGTCCGAGCAAACCAATTACTTATCGTAAACGAACCCTGACGAGAAAAGTGCATGGGACGATGAAGCAATCTCAATGTTCACTAAACAATCAAAGACCGGAAATCGGCTTTTTTATTGTCCTTGATTTAATTCGGATAAACGTGATACTGGACCGATATCAAAATGAATGAGTTTGTTAGCAGGTTAGCTAAATGCCGGAAATTTTCAAAGAGAGAATAATCAAACTATTAAAGCACGTCGACTATGAACCGGTAAAGTTGGCGCAATTAGCCAGGGCATTAGGCGTAAGTGCAGAAGATTATCCGCAGTTCAAGGCCGCCTTCGACCAGCTGCGTCGGGCGGGACACGTGGTGATAGGTGCCGGCAATTCAGTAACTTTGCCTTCGCTGGCCGGTCAGACCGTAGGAACATTCCGAGCAAATCCGAAGGGATTTGGTTTTGTAACACCCCTCGAACCTAATTCGCACGGCGATTTATTCATCCCGCCGGATGCTACTGCTGACGCGATGACCGGAGACATCGTTGTGGCAAAAGTCAAAAGAAAGGGTAAGCGTAGCGGTCAGATACGTCTTAGCGGCGAGATAATTGAGGTCCTTCAGCGGGCACAAAATAGATTCGTTGGGACCTTGCTGAAGACCAAAGAAGGATGGCTCGTTCAGCCGGATGGAACCGCATTCTTCGAGACAATCTCTGTTGATGATGTTAGTGCAAAAGACGCTCGGCAAAAAGACAAGGTGGTGATCGAAATAATTTCTTATCCTACGGAAAAATATCTGGCACGCGGTGCAATTGTTGAGGTGCTGGGTAGGCAAGGGCAATACGAAAGCGAGATAAAATCTATAATTGCTCAGTATCACTTGCCCAGCGAATTTGATGCTGATTGTCTGCAGCAGGCGCGCCAGAGTGCTGCTGAGTTTAATCCGCAGCAACCTGATGGCCGGGAGGATATAACAGAAAAAGTCATTATTACCATCGACCCGCAGGATGCAAAAGATTTTGATGATGCCATAAGTCTGGAAAAGGACCGCGAAGACCGCTGGGTATTGGGGGTTCATATCGCCGACGTCAGTTATTTTATTGCGCCGGATTCGGTGCTGGACGCCGAGGCAAGAACTCGTGGAAATAGTGTATATCTGCCCGGCAAAACACTTCCCATGCTGCCAGAGATTCTAAGCAACGGCGTCTGTAGTCTGCAGCCAGGTCAAAAGCGGTTTGTTAAAAGTGTATATCAGACCTACGACGGTCAGGGCAATATCTTATCTCGCAGATTTGCTAATAGTGTGATGTGTTCGACGCAACGTTTGACCTATGAACAAGCTGACAGGATTTTGAAAGGCCATACCAAAGGTGCTAAGCCCCAAGTGATTGAACTTTTAAAAAATATGGAGACACTGGCCCGGGTTATTGAGAAACGACGATTGAAAAATGGGATGATACATCTGGCACTGCCAGAGACAGAATTAGTAATGGACAAATCTGGGCGAGTTGTAGACGCTCGTCCCGCCGACGATAGCTATCCACACACGATAATCGAGATGTTTATGGTCGAGGCTAACGAGGCTGTCGCTTCACTTTTGGACAGGCTCAACGTCCCTTTCCTTCGGCGGATTCATCCGGAGCCGGATGCTTTGAGTATGAAGAATCTGGCCAAGCTGATTAGAACATTTGGTCTGAGCTTACCACGAAACCCGGACCGATGGGCGATACAAGGATTGTTACAAGCTGTTAAAGATGCTGATTGCTCACTGGCAGTGAATTTAGCGGTCTTGCGGAGTTTTGAAAAAGCCCAATACGCACCGCTGCACATCGGCCATTTCGCGCTGGCTTCAACTTGTTATTGTCATTTTACCAGCCCCATACGGCGATATGCTGATTTACTCGTTCACCGTGTTTTGGAATGTTACTTGCAAAATCGTCTGGATATAGCCAAGCAGATGGCAGCGGGGCACGATTTAGTTGAGGTCGGAAAACATATCAGCTTCACGGAGCAGCGAGCTGAGGATGCTGAAAAAGAGCTGACCACAGTGCTAATATTGCAAATGCTAAGCAAAAGAATCGGCGATGAGCTTGACTGTGTTGTCACCGGCCTGACAAACTTCGGAGTATTTGTGCAGTCACGAAAGCTGGGCATTGAAGGTCTTATCCAGATGGCCGATTTAGGCCCGGATCGATGGAAGTTCAATAAGACAGCGCAGTGCATTATTGGGCAGCATAGTGGTCAAAGCATCCGTTTAGGCCAATCCATGAAAGTGCGTATTGTTTCCGTGAACATTCCCGCCCGTCAGTTAAATGTAATCGCTGTCGAGCAGCTAACTAATGCCAGACGAATAACGAAAACCAAAGCCAGCAAGCAGTCCCAAAAAGGCAAAGCAAGAAAAAGGTCAAAAATTAGGCGTTATTAGAAATTCAAAACTAAATTCTTGCAAATTGTATTATTCTGCCGATAATAAATATATTGGGAAAAATTAAAATGTATAAAGCTAAGAGAACGGTTTCTCGTGAAATAGGCCTTCAGATAGGTGCCATTTGTAGCAGATATTTCCTGAAATCGGAACATCTGCATTACGGGTATTGGACCAATGACCTTGAAGTGGACATCACTAATTTAAGTATAGCCCAGGAAAATTATGCCAAGTTTCTCATTTCGCATATTCCGGATGGCGTGGAAAAAATCTTGGATGTTGGATGTGGCACTGGCCAAATAGCCAAGATGTTGGTAGACATCGGATATCAGGTCGACTGTGTTTCTCCAAGCTCATATCTTAGTGAGCAAGCTCGCCAGCTATTGGGAAACACCGGCCTTATCTTTGAGTGTTTGTATGAACAGCTGGAGACGGAGAATCGCTATGACCTGATTTTGTTCAGTGAAAGCTTTCAGTATATTAATCCTGAAGACGCCATTAAACAGACGTTTGGCCTTCTAAATGAAGGTGGCTACGTATTGATTTGTGATATTTTCAAAAAGGACATCCCAGGCAAGAGTCCTTTGTCGGGCGGACATCCGCTAAGAAGGTTCTACGGCATCGTGTCTGAGTATCCTCTTGAAATGGTTGAGGACCTCGATATCACAGAACAGACAGCACCGACTCTTGATATTGTCAACGATATGCTCAACAAAGTCGCCAAGCCTTCCATAGATTTGGCACAGCAGCTTTTAGACGATAGGTATCCTGCTATGTCGAAATTTTTGAAGTTTCTGTACAGAAAGAAAATAGATAAGATTAATAAGAAGTATTTTAACAAAGCAAAAACAGGCGAAAACTTCAAGAAATTCAAGTCCTATCGTCTTCTTCTTTACAGGAAAGCAGAGGTGACGAGCGAGCAGCAACCGGACTTCATTGAGCCCTGCCTGGACGCCGTCGGCTTAGAGTCCCGTGAAGAAATCAAAATCAGTGCAGCAGCATTAGCTGGTACTAAGCGGTTTGAGCAAATTCTAAACTGGTTAAGAAAACGGCGAACCGTATCGCTGATAATAGTCTTTCTGATTATCATAGCCGAAAATATTATCCGCAAGGAAGAACCACATGAATTATTATCTTTGAAAGAGCAGGTTTCTATACTGGCTATTATTGGCTGCACGTTAGTCCTTATCGGTACACTTATCAGGTTTTGGGCTCGCGGGCATATTGAAAGAGGGCGCTTATTTACTACCGGGCCTTATGCGATAGTTCGGCACCCTTTGCTGCTCGGGTCATTGCTGATAGTGTGCGGCATATTATTTCAACTTAATGACTGGATGAACTGGGTTATAGTTTTACCTGTCTTTACCATATTTTATGGGGCAGCGATTATCTATGAAGAAAGGTCTTTACAAAAGAAATTCGATAAGCAGTGGCAGTTGTACAAGGCTAAAACTCCAGCCATAATTCCTTTGCTGCCAAACTGGTCATTTCTCAGACCAACTCATAACTGGAGCTGGAAGGTATATTTAAAGACCGGGGAAGTTTGGGTGACTGCGGTACTATTAAGTTTGCCATTGATGATAGAACTGATAATAGGAGACTTCGTATTTGATGATATCCTTGGCATCTAAACGGCTCTATCAGTAGCACCGATTCTCTCAATTGGCGTGAACTTTCCCCGCTAAGCTCGGCGGATATAAAACCGCTCCTGTTTCTCCAGACAAAGCAAAAGAATTATTCCAAACCAGTCTATATTGCGCAAACTGATATGCAACAGGCACTAACTGCATTGAGAGAGAATTCTTGACATTTTTCGGCAGTTTTGCAATACTTATTTCGTGGCCAGTTGCTCGTGACCCAGGGCACGGGACACGAGCGACGAGGGCGAATTTTGGGGAGTAAGGAATGCGAGCATCCGAGATGAAAAAAGGTCAGACAGTTAAAATCGATGGCAAATTGTACGCGATTGTTGACTATCAACACGTAAAACTGGGCAAAGGCGGCGCCGTTTATCAAACAAAATTAAAGAGTTTGACCGACGGCTCGACTCAAAACGTTCGCCTGCGCGCAGAGCAAACGCTCGAAGAGGCCTTTTTGGATAAGCGAACGTATGAATACCTTTATTCTTCCGGTAGTGAACATGTCCTTATGGATACTACAACCTACGAGCAGATAACCCTCGATGACGATGCGTTCGGCGATGGGCCCAAATATCTTAAGCCAAATACTCAACTGCAGGTCAGTATGTACCAGGGTAAACCCATTGTAGTTACTTTACCCAATACGGTGGACTTGCAGGTGACAGATACACCGCCGGAAATTAAGGGTGCAACCGCCACAAATCAGCCCAAGCCGGCAACACTGGAAACCGGCCTGGTTGTCCAGGTGCCGCCTTTTATAAAGGTCGGCGATATTATCCGTGTTGATACACGCACTGGCGAATACGTAACAAGAGTGAAAGGCACATAAACGAGCGGATAGGTAGATTAGCGAGTTATTTGATTAGTATTGGGGTATCAGGGTACCAGGCTATCAGGTAGTGGGCATCAGGTTATCAGGGTATCAGATTTATCGTGGTTGTTCCTGAGACCCTGATATCCTGGTATTCTGCACCCTGATGACCTGATATCCCGGTATCCTCGTTTACGAAATGCGATGTTTGACAAAGTAAGCAAATTCCTGGTGAAGCGCTTTGGCCGTAACGAGCGGTTACTAAAGAATGTCTACCGGCCGATAGCTCAACAAACGGGAGAGTTTGAAGAGCAAATAAGAAAGCTTGATGACGAGGCTCTGAAGGCAAAAACAACTGAGTTTAAGGCGAAGCTTGCAGCCGGGACCAGGCCGCAGGACATCCTGCCCGAAGCCTTCGCCGTGGTTCGGGAAGCGGCAAGGCGAAACGTCGGTATGCGGCATTTCGACGTGCAAATCGTCGGAGGCGTGGTCCTCTATGAAGGAAAGATCGCTGAAATGGCCACCGGCGAAGGCAAAACGCTGGTGGCAACCTTAGCGGCATACCTTGTTCACTTGACCGGAAGAAAAGTTCATATAGTCACCGTCAACGACTACCTGGCCAAGCGCGACGCAGAATGGATGGGCCCCATCTACCGCGCACTGGGACTGACCGTAGGGGCAATCCAGGCAGATATGGATACCGCAGGTGAAGAACGAAAGAGTCAGTATGCCTGCGATATAACCTATGGCACAAATAATGAATTCGGCTTTGATTATCTCCGCGACAATATGAAATTATCACTGGAGCAAATGGTGCAAGGTCAACTGCAATACGCCATAATCGACGAAGTCGATTCAATTTTAATCGATGAAGCCAGGACGCCTCTGATTATATCGGGTCCGGCCTTTGACGATGTCACCAGATACAAAAAAGCAGATCAGGTGGCAAGGAAGCTGATTAGCCTTCAGAGTAATTATGACCGTATCAGAAGACAGATTGATTCTGCCCAGCGAACCATCGCCAATGCCCAGGGCGAGCTGGCTGAAGCAAAAAAGGCTAACGACAGTAAACGAATAGAAAAAGCCCAGAAGGCAATAGAAAAAGCTCAGGCTGAACTTCAAACGGCCCAGGCCAGGCTAACAGAGGCTACACAATATTACGAAGTCGAGTACGACAAGAAAGCAGTGCATCTTACGCATGAAGGAGTGGGAGCGGCGCAGGAAATAGCCGGCGTCGGGTCATTTTTCACCGGCTCAAATATAGAATGGCCTCATCTTTTGGAACAGAGTCTGCGGGCTCATGTGACCTTTGAAAAAGAAAGAGATTACGTGGTTATAGATGGCAAGGTCATTATCGTGGACGAATTTACGGGGCGCCTTATGCACGGCCGACAGTGGTCCGATGGACTCCATCAGGCGGTCGAGGCGAAAGAGGCTGTCACCATCAAAGAAGAAACCCAAACACTGGCCACCATCACACTACAGAACTTTTTTAAGCTCTATGACCAGATAGCCGGTATGACCGGCACCGCTGCCACCGAAGCCGAAGAGTTTATGAAGATTTACAACCTGGATGTCATGGTCATACCCACTAACGAGCCCTGTATTAGACAAGACCTGGACGATGTAATCTATAAGACTATGCGAGAGAAGACCGGCGCCATTGTGGATGAGATAAACGAAGTTAGTTCTACCGGTCGACCGCTGCTGGTAGGAACGACCAGCGTAGAAAAAAATGAAGCCCTTTCGGCGGCTCTGACCGAAAAATTCGGCTTGGAACATGAGCTTCTCAATGCCAAGCATCACGAAAGAGAAGCGGCTATCGTGGCCAAAGCTGGCCAGCAGCACAAAGGCCGAGATGGAAAAATGCGAGGTAACATAACCATCGCCACAAATATGGCTGGCAGAGGCACCGATATTGTACTCGGCCCCGGCGTAGCCGAAATCGGCGGGCTGCATGTCCTTGGGACCGAGCGACATGAGGCCAGAAGAATCGACAATCAGTTGCGAGGCCGGTGTGGCAGGCAAGGGGACAAAGGCTCCAGCCAGTTCTTCCTGAGCTTCGATGATGACTTGCTGAAAATCTTTGCCCCGGAGTGGACCGTCAAGGCGCTTTCGTGGATCGGCTGGCAGGAAGGTCAGCCCATCTACCATAAGCGGATAAGCAAAGGCATCGAAAGGGCACAAAAGAAAGTTGAAGAGCGAAACTTCGAAATAAGAAAGAGCCTGCTCGAATATGATGAGGTAATGGACTACCAGCGGAAAATCTTTTACTCCCGCAGACGCCAAATCTTAGCGGGAAAAGGACTCAAAAACATCATTGAACAGATGATTCATAACACCATTGAGAAAAATTTCAACACTATTCTGAATGAGAACTACCCGGTTAAGTGCATTGTTGAATGGGCCAGAACTAATTTTGGCGTTGATTTAGACCCATCAGATATTACCGGCACCAAAATAGAAGAAATCGAGAGATTAATAAAACAGCAGGCGAAAGATAATGCCGCTAATAATATATCGCTTTCTCTTGGTGAATATTTGGAGGACTACCAGGACCCACAGACCTGGGACATAGCCGGCCTGGCCAAGTGGGCGATGAGCGCCTTTCGAGTTAGCTTAGGCCCCGCCAAAATCAAGCACCAATCGCCCGAAGAAATCGAAGAACAACTGATTAATGCTGCTGCTGAGCAGATCGACAAGAAAGATTGTTCACAGCTAAATGAATTTTTAGCTGAAGATTTCGCGCTTCGCAGATTTGCCGAATGGGCACGAGCCAAATTCGATATAGAATTGGACATCGAGCAATTAAAAGAACTGGATGCTTCGCAAATACGCCAGCTCCTTGCCGAAAAGACCGCAGCCAAATACAGACAAAAAGAGATTGAATATCCCGTGGAGTTTGCGATGAGCATGGCTTATGGGCCAGGCGGGCCTAACGTCTACGCGTTTGAGGCGCTGGCCGAGTGGGCGAACAGAAAATATAACGCGGGCCTTTCTGTTGAGCGATTGCAGAACGCTAAACCCCGCGAGGTACATAAGCAATTGCTGGAATTAAGTAAAAGCTTCAACGATGGCCAATTAGACCGAGAGCTCTCTGATAAAATTTCCCATCTTAGAATCTCCGAATTGGTTAATTGGGCTAATGAGCGATTTGAAACCTCTTTAACTGAAGACGAGCTTGGTGACGGAGAACAACTCAAGGATAGGCTTACTGAACTGGCAAAAGAATTTCTGCGCAAAGAACTTAGCGACCTGGAGAGATACGTGTTGCTTCAGGTTTACGATGGTACCTGGAAGGACCATCTCTATTCGATGGACCATCTAAAAGAGAGTATTTGGACTCGCTCTTTTGCCGAAAAGGACCCCAAGACCGAATACAAGCGTGAAGGCTTCCGGATGTTCAACGAGATGCTCGAAACTATTGAGGACCGGGTTACGGGTATTATCTTCAAGGTGCATCTGGAGGCCGGCGCCAGAGCCAGAAGTGTTTGGCATGTAAGTCAGACTGTTCACGATGAGGTGGGCCAGTTCGCGATGGCTGAGCGACAGCGAGCCGCCGCCCAGGCCCCGCAGGCAGAGCAGAGAGTAAAGCAAATTAAATTGGAAGGTCCCAAAGTCGGCAGGAACGAACCTTGTCCCTGCGGCAGCGGAAAAAAGTACAAAAAATGCTGCGGAGCAAATAGATAATATCCTGCTTTGCTTAGCGTGTTTAATTCGAATTGTTTCTTCCCATTTCTGATTTTCATATCGATTAGGAAGAGGACGAAAAATTTCAGGAAAATTTCCAAAAAAAACTCAAAAAAATATTGACGTACCATCAGTATTAAAATAAAATGCACCGATATTGATAATCGTTATCAATAATTATTTTTTTCTTCAATAGCGCCACAAATGCTACAGGTGCGGAAATAGGCCTCGAATGAGCGGTACACTGTAAGACCGCTTGAGGAGCTGAACTATGGATGCTAAAGGGAAATTTGAGCGGTTTGTTGCCGAAAAAGGATTGCGCCATACAGCCCAAAGACAACAAATAGTGAAAATATTTCTGTCTACCGAAAGGCATATGACTGTTCAGGAACTGTACGATCTGGTTAGAAAGAAGCATAAGGGCATCGGTTATGCTACTGTAGCCAGAACGGTTAAACTTATGCGTGAATCAGGTATCTGTCGACAAGTAGATTTCGGAGATGGAACACAACGTTTTGAGCACAAATATGGTCACGAGCACCATGACCATTTGATTTGTATTAAATGTGGGAAATTTGTAGAGATATATAGTAAGAAACTGGAAAAATTACAAGAGGAACTGGTAAAAAAGCACGGATATGTTCAGGAATATCACAAGCTGGATATATTCGGTATGTGTCCTGGCTGTGGAAAGAAAGGTAACAGAAGAAAATAAGTAGTATGGAGTCTGTTATAAGTGTTGATAGGTGCCGATGATGAATATTCCAAATGGCATATAATTATGGCAACAAATAGTTATTATTTTTTGCTAATGTATTGATAATGAATATCAATATCGATATTTACTCCATCCTTATACCTACAGAACGGTGGATTTTTTGTATTTTGATATTGTTGTTTATTCAGAAAGGAGAATATGGCATGTTGTTAACTAATAAAAAACAAACGGTTGGTTGTGTAATTTTGCTTTTGGTTCTATTGGGTGCCAATTCAGCAAAAGCGGACCGTAGAAGTTACGTGTGGACGTATGAGTATCAAACGATGCCCAAAGGTGAGTCTGAGTTGGAATACTACCTAACGCATAAGGTGCCGGATTTTCACAAGTACAGTAAGAAAAATACCTGGGAGCATCAGGCCGAATTAGAATATGGTTTGACTGACAGATGGGACATATCGATTTACCAAAGATGGCAGCAGACAAACACTAAAAAGGATGACAAATTTGAGTATACAGGCACTAAGATAAGAACGCGATACCGCTTCGGAGAGAAAGGAATGTACCCTCTTGATACGCTATTGTATCTGGAATATATAAGACCTGACGGCTCAGATGCCCCGGAAAAATTCGAGGCAAAACTTATCCTCGCCAAAGACATTGGAAAATGGAATATTGCTTACAACCAGATATACGAGAAAGAAGTCAAACACGGTAAGGAATTCGAGCACGGTTATGCCGCAGGCGTCAGCTATGAGTTTTCACCCATATGGAAGATAGGTTTTGAATCGACCGGCAACTACACAGAGGACAAATACTATCTCGGCCCGACGATTTCCTGGGCAAGTCAGAGAGTCTGGGTCAGTATAGGTGCGCTTAGAGGCTTCAACGACAGAAGTGATGATTTACAGATTAGACTGATAGCCGGCTTTCCATTTTAGTGGGCAATTTGGGCAGAGGCTGGGTAAGGACTCAACCTCTGGACCTTTCCGGTTGATACGTCCAGCAGGTGCGATTATGGAGAAAAAGTTATTGCTCCGGTTGTTTGTAGCAGTGGGGCTGTTTATGTTGGTCTATGGCTGCCACAATATGGCGAAAGAAATGAGTGATGGACAGAAATTGTACCGGGCAAAGTGTTCATCGTGCCACAATATAATTGCTCCAGAATGCTACGACAGGGAAAAATGGCACCTGTATGTTGATAAATATGGACAGAAAATGACAACGGAAGAAAAACAGGTGGTCTTACAGTACCTGGTTAGCTCTGACTAATTTATTTATAGTGGTCTTTGCGAACCGGCTGCTTTGAAGACCGGGATATTATTTACTCGGACGTGCTCAAAAAAGAAAACATCGAACAGCGTCCCACTGCCCGATGTTTTCCGGAGGGGAGAAAAAATTGCTTTTATCGGCATATTACTTTTTCTCTCTGTAATTTTATACGTTATCGGAAGGTTATGGTTCTGGATTATTTTGCCCCCGGATTGGAAATTTTTCCCATTTCATAGCGAAAAGAAGCGGTGCTAATAAAGACTCATCGGCTCACGGCCTCGGCTGTGCCGGCGATAAACCGTAAGCCCTTTACAACCCAACTGATAGGCTAATTTGTAGGCCTTATCGACAGCCGAAGGCGTAGCGTTTTTGCTGAAATTTATGGTCTTGCTGACCGCGGCGTCGCAATGTTGTTGAAAAGCCGCCTGCATCCGAATATGCCACTGTGGATTGATGTCATGGGCGCATCGAAAAATCCTCCTAACTTTAGTCGGAATTGCGGGGATATTTTGGATGCTGCCCGCTTTAGCAATCTTTTCTTGCAGCTTTTTGCTGTAAAAGCCGCCTCGTTCTGCCACTTGTTTGAAGACCGGATTTACTTGCAATATCTTCGAGCCGCCAAGTATTTGCCGGACAAATACCAGCGAGTAAGCCGGCTCAATTCCACAAGAGCAGTCTGCGATAATGCTTATCGTACCGGTCGGGGCAACACAGGTAATAGAAGCATTACGAACCTTCAAGTTCTTTTTAGTTCGCCAGATACTGATATTCCAGTTTGGAAACGGCCCTCGCAGATTGGCCAATTCGTTGCTGGCCTGGCGTGCTTTTTCATCGATAAACTCCATGACCGTCGCACCAAATTCGACTCCCTGTTCTGAATCGTAAGGTATTCCCAGCAGAAACAAACAATCTGCAAAGCCCATAACGCCCAGGCCGATTTTGCGATTGCCTTGAGCCAGCCGGACGGTATCTCGAACCGGGTAGTAACACACATCAATAATATTATCCAGAAATCGCACCGCCAATTTCACGGTTTTAGCCAACGCCGGCCAATCTAAATCTACTTTGCCATCGGTGGTCATTACAAACTTGACCAGATTAATACTGCCCAACGTGCAGGCCTCAAAGGCAAGGAGCGGCTGTTCGCCGCAGGGATTGGTCGCTTCTATTTGGCCCAGCGAAGGAGTGGGGTTGTCACGATTGATTCGGTCGATAAAAACTACGCCGGGCTCTCCGGTTTTATGGGCGCAATTGACGAGCATCTTCCAAATGTCACTAATCGTGTAGAATTTGCTTGCTCTCTTGGTGCGGGGTTTCTGGTTGCCGGTTAATTTATGCAGATCACTTATGGTATAGCGGGCAATATCAATCGGCTTTGGTATTAGATACCGCTGGCCTGTGCGAGGATTTTTTACGATGTGCTCAGAACCGCCGGATTTGAGCAACTGCTTCATCCAACTATCGGTAATTTTGACGGAAATATTGAAGTTGGTAAAGGCCTTTAGGTTTTGTTTGGCGTGCAGAAATTTCAAGATGTCAGGGTGCTCGACACTCATCATACCCATATTTGCACCACGATTAAAAGAACCTTGCTGAAGGGCATCAGTTGTATCGCAAAAGACACGCCAAAAGCTCAGCGGCCCTGATGTGGTCCTGCCGCTGGCTGCGATACGGTCACCGGTCGGCCTTAATTTATCAAAGGAAAAACCGGTGCCGCCGCCGGCTTTTTGAATCAGCGCGGTTTGTTTGACCGTCTCGAATATCGCTTCCGTTCTATCTTCAATAGGCAGCACAAAGCAGGCACTAAGAGTTCCGCTGCGCCCGGCGTTCATAAGCGCAGGAGAGTTGGGCAAAAATACAAGCTGTGCCATTAAGTCATAATATTTGCGGTGCCATTGCTTGATTTCGTCTCTGTTGGCTCCGTATTTAGCTTCAGCCTCGGCTACTACCTGTGCGACTCTGCTGAAAAGCTGGGCCGGCGTTTCGATACACTTGCCTTGCTCGTCTTGTATTAAATATCGGCTCTGCAAAACGGTCAAAGAATTTTCGCTAAGTACAGGAGCTCTTCCCGGCGGCGGTATAGTTTGGAAATCAGGCATAAAATTATATCCTTTAAACCCCCGGTAAAACCGGGGGGGCTAAATAAAAAAATATTTAGCCCCACGTTTGGGACCCCGCCTTGCGGGAACCCTCCCGTGGGGTTCACTCCAACGATTTAGAATCTACAGTTTCTTTAACCATCTGAACCGAAAAACGTCGCGAATCCTTTCGCTGAAACGGATTCCCAAACGCTGAGTGCTGGTTTTGAACTCCGTTCGTTTGAAATCCTCAATGGTTGGCTTGCCTGCGGATTTGCCAAACATAGACAGAAAAAAGCCAGCAAGCGAACCAAGAAACGAACTTACTTTAGCACGAGCTGACATTATAATTTGTTGGTATTTAGCCCCGCGTTACGCGGACTTGTTTAGCCGTCGCCGACACGGCGAGGGCACACCTTATAATTACCTTTGCACCGCTAATTTTACGGAGGCTAATAGCTCTTCGCCGGTCCTGCTTATCAATTCGGATTTGCCGAATAATTGATGTCGTTCCAGAACCTCCGGCTTTGCATCGTAATATCTCTGCGCTGCCCCGGTGCCACCTTCTGCGGCCCCGCTCGTTTTATATTCGCCGTCTAAAAGCCAGCAGCTTATCTCGTCATCGTACTCGGCCGGATAAATAAGTGCAACTGCGAATTTATCGTCATTGTATTTAGCCAGGTGTACCTTAGCCCGGCAGGGCGGGCTAACCTTAACAGCTAAATTAATAAGCTGCTTGAAATCCATTTTGGCGGTTTCGAGGTCGTGGCAGTAGAAGAACATTCCCGCTTCGAGCTGAAAGGTTTGGGCCGGCACGCCTTTTAGTTCGAGTTTGCCGTCAGGATAGGCCTTATGGATTTTGTAGACCTTGCCGTCCTTGTATCTTTCGCTTTCCAAAAGCTCGGCAACTTCCTCGGCGGTAAAGCCCACGCCCACATG
>JBHIDV010000017.1:0-16540 GCA_046760285.1 Sedimentisphaerales bacterium | reverse complement strand
AGAAATCTGTTCAAATAGATTTCCCTTCGGGGCTCTCCGCTTCGCTGCGTGTCTCCCCTCGCCTACGCCCTTCGGCTTCGCTCAGGGCTAAAGGCTTTGTTCGCTCGATATGACACGAATAAGTGCATTAATTATTCACAATTGGTATAAGAACTATTTTGGGGGTTGCTGCAATAAGCTGCGAAATGGAAAGCTCCTAAGTGGTAAGGTCCTCCAGAACCTTGTCGAGAGCGGTTTCTAATCGTTCGTTGAGGTTGTATTTACCTTCGGTAAGCTGCCGGCGGATGCGAAGGATTTTTTCCTGGCGAATTTCCGGCAGCGAAGCAATCTTTTTTAATACCTGCCCAATGGGCGTATTGTGGATGTTTTCCAGGATCTGCTCCATAGTCAAATCCTCATCGGCAGCCGTGTTTTCCTTGACAGGCTCTACCTGCCGCTCTTCACCCTCCAAACGGCCTTTAGAATCAGAATCCAGCATCTCGACTACCTTGTAGAACATACTACAAACGAAAGCGTCCATCTTTCCGTCTGAGCTTTATAACCACTATATGTTGTATGCCTCACTAATCCCTTGGGAGGCCCAAAACAATCTTGCAGTATTGATATCGACAGGAACAGCTGGAAAACTTTAGAAAAGTTTGGTTTTTACCTGCCTGTTCACAAGAGCTTAAATTAGCCCAACTTGCGATAAAATACCGCTTATTAGTATTGAAAAATCGGTTCTTGGATAAATCCATACGGCATTAAAAATTACTGCTGGACTACCTACGAGAGTCTATCTGGACAAACTGGACAATATACTATATATAGTGATGACTAAAGTCTCCTAAGCGTACGATAGCCAAAGTGCTAAAAATAATTGAGCTGATAGTACAAGGGGCTGATTTTAGTAGTAATACTTGAAATCGAGGTCTACATCCCACGTATCAGGTAGGCCTTTCTTCTTGGTCAGCCTGACTTTCGTACACTGTAGATTTGCCCAGCGAAGCTGAATGGTGGAGAGAAACTTGGCAAATCTCACTATATCAACCTCCTTGAAGGTTACCTTGGCGTTTTGGCTTTTCTGCCCGCCGGTTTTTATGATTATTCCAGAATTGATTTTACAATTGGCCTGCGGTATTCCAGACTGAGTAGCAATCCTATAAACTTCGTTGACATAATCAAAATCAGCGCCCGTTTTTGCATTAGCTAAATCCAGTCGGTCAACATCAAGGGTTAGGATGCTTGCTATTCTTTGTTGGGCTTTGTTATACTGGTTTATATCAGTATCTAAGCTTTGTTCTGCGTTCGGCAAATACACTGCCCAGACTAATAAAGGCCATAGAGATACTATAACGGGAACGAGTATGTAATACAAAGTGGGATTCTTGTATATGTCTTTCATCAATCACTTCCTCAACTATTTTCCCGGCACAATAGTTATGCTAAAACTGAGACGCCCACTTTTTGGCGACAGACGCTCTTGCAAGGTTCCCAGCTTAGTTTCTTTAAGAGCTTCACGCAATTTTCGCGTATTACCAGCGTTAGCTGTATCGCCTACAATACTAATGGACTTGGTTGTAACGGAGATTGAATCTATATTTAAGTCGTGCGTTTGAGCCGTATATTTGTTCAGTGCTTCAAGTACCTGAGTTAGCTTTAACGATACAGATTCTTCACCTTTAATACTAAACAGGCCAAAGTTGACATTTTTGATACGTCGTAATTCGCTGCTAAGTTTGCGTACAGCTTCTGAGAATTTGGCTGGTGATTTTGTTTCCCCCGGCATAACGGCCAAATACTGTTGTGCAAACTTATTGCGTAGCGAGCTTCGCCCCTTGTTTACCGTCAATAATTGTGTTTGAAAGTACAAGCCAAGGGCAAGTAGGAGAACGGTAAAAGAGACGCTTGCAAACTTCAGTGCTCTTTGCAGCCGGCGTTTTTTGCCCTGATAGGGCATAAAATCGTTGCGGAAGTTTATGCTGGGTGCCTTTTCCAGATGCGTCAAAGCCGCCCCATAAGCGATGGTAAAATCGACCGGATCGGCGCAATCAGCCAGAACCTGTGGCTCGACCCGGACAGACTCAACCAAATCAATGATGCCAACCTCAATACCCAGCTTTTCGCTAAGCTGCTGATAGTCTACAGAATTTGTAGAGTCGAAAACCTTAAGGCGTTCTACTGGCTCGCCGGCTTCGGCCAAATTAGTAGTTATAAGCGTCTGGTTTATTAGCAGCTTGTTTCTATCCTGTGTCGGGCCGACCAAGAATGTTCGCATGGTAGATATCTTTTGTGGTCCTGAACAAGTAACAAAATAGCCCCGCCGGCTGGAAAGCAGCCCAAACAAGGTCGCGTCTGGTTGCGATTCGAGCAATATTACGTTCTGCCCAATGAATCTTGATAGACAGTTAACATCCGGCTCGATGCTCACGGGGTCAAGGTTGCTGCTTTGCAGAGAAAAAAGGATATCCGACAATATTTTCCGCTGAGCAGTGAAGATGGTTAGCTCCGAGCCGCTGTCGTCACTGCAAGTTATTCGGAAAGCTATCGCCACATCGCTTATGTCCGTAGCCAGGGCTTCCTCGGTATCAAATCTAACGGTGGCAGCGATTTGTTTGGGGTTGCTAAATTCGCTGTGCATGTTATGCTGCATAAACATTGCGCAATCCAAGGCCACCGCAACCTCGGAGAATTGCCATTCTCTTTCGGCACAACCTTGGGCAATAAGATTTGCCAATGCTTGCTGATTTTGTTCGGCTTGCTCTTCGAGGCAGACGCTAAAACAGCCTAAGCCCTTACCGTCTCGGCTGGGCGAACCAAGGCAGACCACGGTCGCTCGGTCTTTACTCAGATAAATTCCCAAATGTTTCTGTGCTTCCACTTCGAGCAAACTCCAGTAGCTTATCTGTCAATCGGAAATTATGGCAATTCGTTTTACTTTTTGGCCATCTTTTGTTATCGCTATGGTTGCTGATGCCTTAGCCACTCCACTTATCGCTGTTACTTTTATCGTGAAAAATCTGCTGGTGGTGGTAATATATTTTTCGCACTTTTTTATCGAATCAGAATATCTAAGCAGCTCCTGCTTCAAATCTTCTATGTCTGTAAAAGGCTTTAGCCGTCTTCGCTGTATTATTTGCTCAGCGATTTTAGGAGCGTCAGAGATGCCGCCGAAAGCAAAAGCTGCCTCTAATACGTGTCGCGGGGCTGTATTTATATTGACCTTCCTTGAAGCCCACATTCCCATATATTTCAGAGCTGATTCTTTTCGGCCCTCTATGTACGGTCTGGCCAGGACCTCCGTATCAATCAGCGAGCTGTGAAGAAGCTTTGTAAAATCAGCGTTCTGCTTGGCCATCTGGTCAGAGACCGTTATGGTTTTTGTGGTTACCCGTGGCCGGGAAGTTCTTCTGATAGTTCTTTTGCTACTTTTCGCGCTGCTGGTTGTTGTCCTTGGAGCTGCTGGTATTCTTACCGTTTGTTTTATCGGTTTGAATTCAAGTTTGAATGGTTTTATCTGGCTTATTTGCTTTAGCTGGTCTTTTAGTGAATCAGTCTGTTCGCTTCCGAGTCCCATCCATTCGCAGAACATTTCGAAACCTGCTGTGGCTTCACGCTGAACTTCTGGCTCACTCAACAACATCCAACCGATGGGGTATTTTGCGTTTTCGTCCTCAATTTCAATCCTGATGGTGGCCGAACCAACCTCAAACTCGACCGGCTCAGTGACAAACGGCCAGGCCGGGCCATACGGACCACGTATCGTTGTATAGCCAAGCTCGTCACGATCAATATCATTGATGTCATTGATGTCGTCAACATAATCGACATCATTTGTGTCATTGATATCTTTCATATCGGTAGCATTTTCAGCAGTCCATGGGGCTAAAAGCTGTTGGTATTCAGCCTGGCTAAGAGCAAATAAATCGGAAAAATCCGGCTCGTTTGGTCGGCTGATTAGTTGTGGGTTCAACTCTTGTAATGTAGCAAGGGCGTATTTCACGGCTGAGTCGCAACCATAGCGAGCTTGGCTGTAATCTATGATATACTGGTCGCGGTGGCGCTGGGCCGCAACACGACTGCTCAAGGTATAACCGAGCGTTGCCAGCACCACCAATAGCACTAACGTCACCAGCAACACAATACCCGGCTGGTTTAGGCTACCAGAATTATTTACGCCTTTGTTTCTCATCACTGTTTTTACTCTTTTGTTCTTCTTTTTTCTGTGATGCTTGTTTTGCCGCTACTAGTTCTGCTTGTTGTTTTTCTTCCTGCTGCTCTTGGCTTGGTGGGATTTTGAAATTTATTTTTCTGGTTCTATCGATAGCTATGGTTCGTGTGATTTTCTCTGCTTCTGGCACATCCAGAGTGCCCCGGACCGTCTCAAAAGGCTCGGCAAAAGAGATAGTTACCGTAATGCCGGCAGGAAGAGAAGGGCTCGTCCATTTATCCAAGAATTTTTCGCCTTGGGGGACCTGTATTTTGAAAAAAGTAATGCCGGTACAAATCGGCACAAAAGAATATGTCTTTTCCCAATCCTGTCTTTTTTCATCGAGTAGTTTATCTTCTAATGTCATACCGCTGTGACTGCGGTATAGAACTAAACTGTTGGTACCGCTGTCATAGTCGAAGCTCGTCTGCCAAACGATTTCTTCAAATAGCTGCTCTTGATTCTTGCTGCTTGTTATGCTTTTCCGAATTGTCAGCCGAGCGGTGGGCAAACCCTTCTCAAATTTGTTTTCAATCGTGATTTTTGTATCTGAGCCGGATGCAATTATTCTATCCAGGTCTTCGGCGATGCGCTGCATAATCTCGGACGGCAGTAGTGAGCTGTCGAGCTTACGTGTCACTGCAGCAGCCGAGCGTTCGGCTCTGCTGTAGATGCCCAGCACCGCCGCCAAGACCATCGCTGCTATGGTCAGGGCCGCCAGCACCTCAGCCAACGAAAAACCTTCCAGATTTTTGATTGTGCCAAAGTTTTTTTTCATATCCTTTACGTCCGATTGCATTATTGAAATCAAAACCCTTAGCGCTTTTTGTCTTTCAATAAGTTGAATATTTCGCTGACGTCCATTTGTTCAAGTTCTTCATAAGTTAGGCCTGTCACAGGGTCTACATTGTCCTGCGGTCCATCGGCCTCAGCAGAGCCAGATTTTTGCTGTGCCCATTGTAATAATTGTCTAATAGAGCTTATCTGCAGTTTCTTTTCCTCAGCGCTGGGATTGCCGCCGGTCATCTTGTAAAGGTCGAGATTATCTTTGATGAAAGCTCCGTCTTCGGTCGTCAGCATTCCATTTTCAACCCACTGCTGGATAGTTTCCACATCGACTTCAGCATATTCGGCAGCCTCCTCTATCGTTTCGATAACCTGGTCAGCCAGCTGATCTTCTTGCTCTTGCTGGCGGTTCATAATTTCAACCAACTGTTCTTTTGTTACATCGGTTAGCCAATGCGTTAATTCAACCATTTGCGTTTCGTCTTTGGTGTCGTTATACTCGGCTGAGCAAACCGCTCTGACCCACATTCGCGCGGTTATAGGCTCATAAAACGTCTCCACCACCGTTTGCCAGTTGATTTCGGGATACCTGTCACTGCTTCCATACTCGACTGTTTCTTCCACCGAATCCGAAGCAAGCAGTTTTTCCATATTTTCGCGTGCTACCTCAAAGGCCCGCATACGCAACGCAGAATCCGCTGCTGAGGCCACACAGCGATTTATAACAACCAGCACACTCGAACTTACAATGGCCAAAATAATCAAAGCAGCCATAACCTCTATCAGGGTAAAAGCCTTGTTCGTATTGCGTATTGCGTATTGCGTATTGCGTATCCGGTGACACATATCACGCATAACGTATGACGAATTCGCAATACGCATCACGCACGCCTGCTCCGAGCGAAGTCGAGGGGACACACGACTATTGTTAGAATGGTACTTCATCTTTAGCTTTTGGAACCAGTAGTTCCACATCGCCTTCTTTAAGCTCAATAATTCTATTAAGACGGTTCACTACCACCGAATAGGGCTGCTCTTTTTCGTCCAGCAGGACGATTTTCCCGCCGTATTGCCAACCTGCATGTCCCGCTCGGAACTTTGCTCTGCCATCGTTGGTGTAGTCCCCATCATCGAACTGGACATACGCAACCCGGCAGTTATTGCTAAAATCATTTTCGGTGATAATCTCTTCTTCCAGAACCTCTGACAGATCAGGCGAAGTAATCTGGCGAAGCAAATAGCTCTGCTCTGTCAGGTCAACAATGACTTCGTATCTTCTATCGCTTTCAGCAGCGGCACGTCCAGCCATCTGCAGGGTCGAGATAAAATCCTGCACCTGGCCCTTAAACGTGTTCTTTCGTAGCAATCCAAGAAGATTCATCTGCGCCAGAAGCACAAACAGTGAAATTATCAAGACCACCACGATTAGTTCAGTCAACGTAAAACCACCTAAAGTGCACTTCTTTTGCGATACGCGATACGCGATACGCGATACGCGATTAGTATGCATCGGTACTGAGCAAATCGGCATCGTAGCCCTCACCACCTTCTTCACCATCAGCGCCATAACTTTTGATGACGAATGCCTTGCCGCTCTCTGGATAGCGCACATAGATAAAATCGTTTCCCCAACCATCCTTTGGTATCTCCGTAGTATCCAGATACGGCTCCCAAGTCTCAATATCACTCGGCGGCTCAATAAGAACCGAAAGCCCTTCGTCCTCGGTGGGGAATCGGCCGGTGTCCATCTTGAATTGATTAACCGCAGAATGAAGAAGCCGCAGATTAGCTTTTGTGGTTGTAACCCGGGCTTTATCAGTTTGACCCACGAAATTACGAACCACTACCGCTGCCAATAAGCCAAGGATGATAAGTACAGCCATCAGCTCGACCATCGTGAAACCATGCTTGTGGTGAGCTTGTCGAATCCATCTAACTTTTTTCTTTTTTTCTTTCATTGTCCCATCAAACTCCTGAACTATTGATTTGCTATTTTTCAAAAGTATATGCCATCGCCGGGCTGGCGACGGCTAAACATCACTCAAAATTGCACCGCTGAAATCTTCAAGATCGGCAATATTGTGGCATAAGCAATTACTCCGATTATTGCCGCCATAAAAATTATAATAATCGGCTCCAGCGCGGCACTAAGGCGTTCAATAACTATGTCGGTCGAGGCCTCCAGATTTTCGCTGATATTTTTAAGCATTACCTCCAATTCGCCGCTTTTTTCTCCGACGGCCACCATATGAGCAATAGCAGGGTCGATAACGCCACTATCTCTTAACGGCGTGGCAATATCAGCACCCGCTAAAATCCTCTCCCGCGATTGTCGGATGGCCCGCTTCATAAGACTGTTGCCGGTAACCTCTGCCACCACCCGAAGGGACTCAGCCATAGCCAGTCCCGAACCTAAAAGTGTCGATAGAGTAGATGCGAAGCGGGAAACCACACGCTGTTTTATAAGCGGGCCAAACATCGGCAGAGAAAGCAAAAACCTATCACGTAGATATGCGCCGCGGCTGGTCCGGAAAAACTTCTTAAGAGCCCAGACAATCCCAAATATTGCTGCAATAACCACCAACAGCCACCAGCTCGTTAGCACAAAACCTACGTTCATCAATTGTTTGGTAATCCAGGGCAATTCCTGCCCCGCCCTTTCAATTTGCTCGCCTATAGTAGGAATAACCTTTATGGTCAAAATCAGAATCGCAGCGATACAGAAAAAAATTAGGACAATCGGATATATCATTGCTGTCATCACCTTTGATTCGACCCGTTGGCGTTTTTCCATGAAGTTTGCAATAGTGGAAAGGCTTTTTGCCAAAGTGCCGGTGACCTCACCTACGCGGACCATGCTTACATAAATGACATCAAAGTAATCGCCGTAATCTTTTAAAGCATCTGTAAACGACTCGCCGGTGACAACACGGTCACGAATGTCGATAATAGCATTTTTGAATCGCACATCGGAGGTTTGCCAAGTAAGTACGGAAAGCGCTTCGGTCAACTTAATTCCCGAATTAAGCAGCGTAGCCATTTGCTTGGTAAAATCGATTAATTGGCTCTTACTGCCTCGGGCAAAAATCGAAAATAGTGCAGCTCGCCCTTCCGCTGCGGAGCTAACCTCTGTCACTGATGTAGGGTGAATGCTTCTGGCCCGGAGCTGTTTTCGCGCAGCGTAGGAGCTTTCAGCGGCGATTGCGCCTTTAATCTTTTTACCGTCTGCTGCTATCGCTATATAGTGATATCGTGGCATTTTCGTATCTCGTATTGCGTGATGCGTTTTGCGTCCGTTTTTACACCATACTCAATACGCATTACGCACGACGAATTATATAACATCTGTTTGTGTAACTCTCAAGACTTCAGAGATGGTTGTTATTCCTGCCAGCACCTTTCTGGCCCCATCCATACGTAGAGTCTGCATCCCTGATTCAAGAGCCAGCTTTTTTATAGTACCAGCAGTTTTTCTTTTGTATATCAGTTCCTGTATCTCGTCGTTAATCAGCATCATTTCATAGATGCCTGTTCGGCCGCGATAGCCGGTCTGAAAGCATCTATCACATCCTGTTCCGACAAAAAACTTGCCGTTGTCTTTTGCCGAGCGCAGTGCTTGCATGTCCCCCAGTCCCAGCTCCCTTAATTCACGAGGCGTAGGCTGATATTCCTGCCTGCAATTCGGGCAGACCTTTCGCACTAATCGTTGTGCTATCACGGCAATCAAGGATGAGCTTACCAAATAGGGCTCCAGGCCCAGGTCCAAAAGCCTGGTTATAGCTCCTGCTGAATCATTGGTGTGCAGTGTGCTAAAAACTAAATGTCCCGTCAGCGAAGATTGTATGGCCATACGAGCAGTTTCGATGTCTCGCACCTCACCGACCATTATAACATCCGGGTCCTGACGCAGCACGTGCCGAAGTGACGTGGCAAAGGTCATCCCTTTTTTCGTGGCAACCTGAATCTGGCTGATCCCTTCAAGTTGATATTCGATGGGGTCTTCTATGGTTATAACATTTTTTTCAGATGAATTAATTCTGTTAAGACAAGCATAAAGGGTGGTGCTTTTTCCACTGCCTGTGGGGCCCGTTACGAAAATAACCCCGTGAGAGCGGTGCAGCAAGGTATCAAATTTTTTCAAATCATCCTCCCACAGGCCCAGCTCATCTAATCCGAAAAGCCCGGTGCTTTTGTCAAGCAGTCGCAGGACGCTGCGTTCGCCATAGCTGGTAGGTACGGTGCTGATACGCAAATCCACCTCCCGCTGGCCCAGCCGGACGCTGCACCTGCCATCCTGTGGCAGCCGGCGCTCGGCAATATCCATGCCCGCCATAACCTTAATACGAGAGATAATCAGTGGCAGTACATTTCTATTCAAGCTCAAAGTATCATATAAAATGCCGTCAATACGATAGCGAATCTGAAGCTTTGTCTCGTAAGGGTGAACATGAATGTCGCTGGCCCGCAACTGCAACGCACGGAAAAGAACGTCATTGACCAGCCTAATAACCGGCGGGCGATTAACCACATCAAGCAAGTCATCCGAAGTGGCAACCTCATCTACAAGATTCTCGATGTTTTGTGAGTCAAGTTCTTCAGCGACCTCCTCGATGACCGTTGTTCTCTGCTCGTAGGCAATATCTATTACCGAGGTGATAGCAGCGCGGGTGGATATTGCTGGTTTGACCGATAGGCCCGTCATCTTCGAGACGTTATCCAGAGCGTTTGCATTTAACGGCTTAGACAAAACTACCGTAAGCTCTTTGTTATCGCCTTCGGGACTTATTCCAATAAGATAATGGTGTTGAGCGTAGGTTGCAGGGACCGCTTCTATGAACTCCACCGGCACCGCCTTTTGAGGTATTTCCGGCAGAAATTCCCAGCCCAGAGCCTCAGCGAACAGCCTCAAAACAGCATCTTCGGTAAAATATGGGCAGCTAAGCAGAAGCTCATCCAGCCGCTCGTGACTGCTGTTTTCCTCCAGGAACTTGGCCAATTGTTCGGCATCAACCAGACCTGTCCGCTTAGCAGTTTGTATCAATAAATCTTTCATTTCTCGATGCTCCCCTGCTTTCGCAGGGGTAAGCTTGTCCCCGTGAAAACGGGGAAGTATTGAGTATCCAGTATCGAAATTATCTATTTATTCAGCTTCGAGTACCTTCAGCGGATCTGTTGGTCGGGGTTTTATGCCCGGCCAATCCTGATATTTCTGGAATTCCTGCTCGTGTCTCTCGAACGCTGTTCTGTTTCTCTCTGATATCCGCTCTAAGTCATCTTTAGCATAAACCGTATCTTCCGGCCTTATGACCTCTGCCTTTACAAATATGTATAGCTTCTTCTGGATATCGCTATTACTTATGCCCCTAAATAGCCCTCCTACAAGAGGAATATCGCCGAGTATAGGGACTTTTGTGCCGCCCTTACTCTGGTTAAGTTTCAGCAAACCTCCCAAAATAATAGTACTGCCGTCAGGTACGGTAACCGTGGTATTAATTTCACTGGTCGTGGTGTCTGGTGGTTTTTCGCCGGTTATGGTTCCGAAATCTGACCGCATAAGATTAATATCCAGGCGAAGCAGCTCACCTTCGCTGATATGAGGCGTAATAGTAAGTTCTATCCCCGCATCATATCCTTCGAACTGGACCTGTGTTTCGATAAGGGTGGCTTGCTGTCCTGCTGCGCCGGTGGTCACCGGGATAGACGAGGTCCGAGTAACATAGGTGGTATCTGTGGTGCTGATTGTGCCCGGCATGTTGTCATTAACCAGAATTTTTGGCTTGGCCAGAACCCTTCCATAGCCTTTCTCCTGCATAGCAGTCAACAGCGCGTTAACATGTCTGTCACCATAAAAGCCGATTCCCATGCCGCTGTCGGACTGAAAATCAATAAAGCGGTCTCGCTGGCTATCTAAAAGCCTGGAAACTAAATTGATGCCATCGGAACCTGGTAAAATAGCGCTAGTCAGGCCGGAGGTGTCGGTTAAATCTGGAAAACTGGAAAGTAGATTTAAGTCATAATTAAACATATCGCTCTTGGAAATTTCTACCAGCGTGACATCTATAAGAACCTGCGGCCTACGCTTATCCAATTTCTCTATTAAGTTCGCTATCCATTCCTGATTCTTTTTGCTGGCATAGACAATCAACGAAAAAGTATTCGGGTCGGGAACTATAACGATTTCTTCTTCCCTTTTTATAACCTTTTCAATCTTGCCTTCCTTATCTTGAACGGTCTCTTGAATAAGACTCTGTAGAACCTCCGCCAGATGAGCTGGCGATTGGTTTTCCAGTGGGTAAAGCTGATAAGGTATTTCCTCTGCCTCCATCTCGCTGTCGGCGTAGCTGATAATGGTCGCTATTTTGGTGTGCTGCTCGAATGTAGCGTTGACCAATAGCGAATTTGTCGGCTCAATTACCACTACTTGTGGCTGTTCCGCCAGAGCCTCTTCTGTAGCAGTCGTTGTAGACCTGGTTACGGTAGGTGTTGCAGGCTTTACTGGCGTTTTAGTGGGCGTAGTAATTCTCGAAGGAGTTTCAGGCACGGCACCAATTATGCCCAGCTCTTCCAGCTTCTTTCTTACCTCCTCGGCTTCAACATGTTTGATTTTATACAGCATCAGAGTCCGCAGGTCCTGCTGCTCCACATCAAGCGTATCTATCAATTCCTCAACAAGATTTAACTGCTCTTGGAGCCCTATCATCAGGATGCGGTTAGTTCTCTCGTCAGCATCAAGGTATACCGTGGGTTTAGCTGGCTCAGTTGGTTTCGCCGGGACTTGTCGAGCTCTGGCTCTGGCGGCGGCAGCGGTTCTTTGGGCGGCTGCCAGCCGGGCTCTGTAGGAGGCCTCCGTCTCTCCCGGCCGCTTGGTCACAGTGGGTACCCGTACTGTGGGCTCTGCGGCAATAGTAATTGATATCGTCCCTAATTGCTCGGCCAGCGTCTGCAGCTTCGGCGCAAGTGTTTTTGCCATCGTGTACTGTAACTGTCTGTACCTGAACTTTTTCGGCTCGCCGGGCTTATCGACCATCTCCAAAATTGCTTCTACACGTGGCATACGGTGGGCGAATTCAGTAACGATCAGCGTTTTCGCCTCGGCAATCTCTGAGATATCAACGCCGAGCTTCATATTAGTCAAAAGATTTTTCGCACTGGCGGTGTCAATGTGTTCTAACCTAAAGGGACGGGTTACAACTAAGTCCCCATACTCAATCTTACCCTGCTCTGTCTCCAACAATTCGGGGTCAATATTTAATGCCTCGTTCACAGGAACTACGGTTACAAGATTTCCCTTATGACGAGTCATTACAAAGCCTTTGAACTTCAGCACCGATTCCAGCAGAGGATACAAATCCTTCACCTGGATAGGGCCTCGAAGTTTGCCGGCAAGCAACAGTGTAACGTCGCCCTTGACCTTGACTGGGTCGTACATAAAGTCCAGATTCAGATACTGGCCAGCCAGGCCCAACAAATGCACGATATCTACCTTATCCGGCAGATTTAAAGTAAGAGTTTCATTACCGTTGGCAATAGGCTCCGGTTCATACGACCGAATAGCAGTCCACCTATGGCGGGATTCAGCAATATCTGCCTGTCCTGCTGTGAACTTGTCATTCAAGCTAAACTTATCCTCGAGTCCTGAAGCGTAGTTCCCAATTATATTTGGTGTTACCTTCGGCCAAGGTTGTGGTTGAAAAGTGATCCTTTCAGCTTGTTGGGCCTTTGGCATACCTGCGCTTTGTCCGCTCATGGCCGATTCAATTACAGAGACAATTTTTTCCACCTGGCTCGCTGGTGCAATAGCCAAGACAGCTCCGTTGTGGATATCTATAATGGCTTTGGCAGACGCAGTATCAACCGGCGGATTAGAAAAATTTCCGATCAATATATCGCCGACCACGTTAGCAATCTGATTGTTAGAGGGTAAGCTTTTAGCCGCTGAAGCCGGTAAAATCGCTCTTATAACAAATTGTTCCTTGGCGTCGACGAGTTTCAAAATGGTGATTGCTTTGGCCAGCTCTTGTGGCTGACCAGTCACCAAAAGCGAATTGGTCTTGGGAAGCTGTGAAACCGTGCCCAGATTAAGCTCCCTTAGATATTTTTTGCCCTGCTCGGCTGGTATGTGGGTCAGCGTAAAGACCTTGTGTCCTACCGTCCTGGTTTCGCTTCCGGCGGATTGCCCAGCAGCAAGGAGATAACCGCTACATAACAAAAGACTTACAGCCAAAACCATCCGTCTCTGGGGGGCAGCCCACCCGACAGATAAAAAATGCCGTTCTCTCATAATAAAATCACTCCCTGGTTTGGGACCCATTTTGCAATGAGTTTCCGCCCTTGGCGGACTTGCCGTAATCCTCACAAAATGGCAACCCCCCACATACTAATCCCAAAACCCTCATATTTACCGGATGTTATGCCTGAAAACTACCTCGTACCAATTGAAGGGGTTCCCCAAACGCGAAAGAATGCGTTTGGTGACCCCGAACCTGAGCTCGACAACCCACACCTATAACTGCACACTGGCTCTTGCGCAGCGCGACAATTGGTGCAGGACTATTTAATCAGACATAGAAAAGACCCAAAAGTTCCCACTATCAGCTAAAAAAACACTATTTTTAACACTGATAAGCTGGAAAATGTGAGATACAGGATAAAGCAAAAAATCCCTTTTTTACAGGGTCTATTTTAGCCCAGGTTTAACAGGATTACCGAGTCAGGTCGGCTATATTTGGCGGCGTATCGCAAATTGTCGGGCCGAACGCAAGTATCTAAGCCCAATACATGTGAAATTACCTCTTCTTCCTTGGTACGGTCGATTTGGCTGGTCCTACTCAATTTTCTTGTCTTCGGCTTTGCTTCCGTTAGAGGTGGACCTGACATCCTTCAATTTTTTGCCTAAATCACCCAATTTCTCCGCTTCCTCAGCATTTACGCGTGTGGCTTTAAAATCGGAAATAAGTTTTTCTATAAACTTAGCCCTTTCTTGGCCGAGCTGTTCGGGAGCTTCTGAATCAGTCTCGTGGGATTTAATATCTCTTTGCAGGCCTCTTAGCTTTTCGACGAGCTTTTCCAACACCGCGCTTTGCTTGTCACTTAATTGAGGCGTGGACCCGACCTGGTCGCGGCCCCTACTTGTAGAAATGGCCGCGCCAGCACGGGTTATAGTTGCTGAAGCAGGTTTGGGACTCCGCCCCTGGCGGACTCCGGGTGGCAGACCTTCGAGAAGAGTGCTTTTTTCTGGTCTCTTCTCAGTTGCAAGCTCGAAAGTCTTTTGACCGTCTCGAACCACTACAAGGCCGTCTTTTATCTGCTCAATAATTAAATGGCCGACCTGGCTGGCTGGCCTTACCCAGCGCAAACCCTTGCCCGGCTCGTCAATAAACGCCAGCGACAGTTCAGGACGTGCCGCATAAAAACTGGTGCCAATAAGCGTAAATTTGGCCGTAACCGGGCCTCTGGGCGAGGGTGTAACAGCTCGTGGTGTTGACAGCTCCGCTTTCGACCGAGGCGGATTGAGATATAACGCAAGGGCCTGGGCCTGCTTTACCAACGGTGAACTTTGACTCTCGTTGGTCACAGATTTATCAGCTTGAGCCTTATTGAACTTTTCTATTGCACCAGGCGAATTTAGAAGCTGCTCCATCCGTTTGTTGCCGCGGCCCCCAAAAACCACAGGAAAAACAAAAACAATGCCCGCTAAAATCGCCACTATAATACTTGTTATCCGCAATGTCTTTATCATATTCTTGATACCCGATTCTCGATACTCGTCCATTCTCCGTAGCAGAACTACTGCGAAGGATGAAATTTTCTTATTCTACGAGCATCGAGCATCTATCTTATTTGACATTGCCGGGTCTATTTGGTTCCCTCCAATCCCGTTAGAAATTCACGAAACCCGTTAGAAGTTGCTAAAGGTACGAAATTTCTAACGGGACCAATGCCGGATTTTTTCCAAATAACGCTGCTCATTACCCGCGTATTCACCGCTTTTATCGGGCGTATGGCAGTCAAGGCACCTCGACTTTGGCTCGCCAGTCTGCACGACCCCCAAAGTTCTGATATGTTCCGAGCCAGGACCATGACAATTTTCGCAGCCCACATCCTTCAACTGGCTGGTTTTTTCCTCCGAGATAAAGCCGCTCTCGTATTCCATTCCCACCACATGACAGATAACACACTGCGGGTCGTACTGCGAGCCAACTTTCTCGAGAGTCGCATAGGCGTGAGCATGGCCCTTTTCGCTCCACGTCTGGTATTCGTACTCATGACAAGGCTTACAAGATTTTGAGCCGACATATTTCAAGCCATTTGGTAGGGCAAAACGCGGATATTTCTCCAAGAGATGGGCTTCTTTAACCAGTTGTTGATAATCTTTGTACAACCGAACAAGAGATGCTCCTTGCTTCAAGTTTTCTCCGATCGGGATAGCATGAAAACTCAATTCTAACCTGTCCTGGTCTTTGGTATCTGTGACGTCCAATTTACATATATACCTGCCGAAACGGCCTACCGAGAAAACCAGCGGCTTTTTATTCGGAACGTCAATCACGCTCGGCTCATCAGAGTCAGAAGGACAAACCAGACAATCTACCATGGGCGCCGTTTGGGCAATAGAATCAACAATAGTAGGGCCGCAATGGTTCAGAATAAGGATATTAATAGCTTGCCCACCGGTATGCGTTGGAAAAAGCTCTGCAATTTGTTCTATTCGGCTGGACCGGGCATTAAAAGCCGCAATCGTTACAGTCACGGTCTTATCTCTTAGTGCCAACTGTTTTGTAAACTTGACCGGCAAATCCACATCGGTCGGCAGGTGAGCACTTATGACGTTAAAAACCAGGCCGATGTGGTCCAAAAGCCCGAGATTTTCAGCTATTTCGAGGTCTTTTTCGGTCAGATTGACCACATCGTAGTCGAGTAGGCCGAACGCCTGGATTATAATGTTGAACTTGATTAGGTCCTGTTCGCTGTCGCTTTCTACCAGTGAGCCTGTATCGACAATCAACCTTCTTTTTCTGGGTACGCTGTTGAGCACTGCCCAGCGTCTGTCCAGTCCGCCCAGTTGTCCGCCGCTGCATCCGCACGGCTTCAGTGCGCCAAGCTCGCTGCCGGTTAGAAAAATTACAAATCCGTCGGCCTTCTCCACAGGTTTTGCCGGAGGTTTCTGCTGTCTATCCGGCACACACGAGGCCACCAACGACAGGGCCGTTAGAAATAATACGCCAATAAGTCTTTTCTTGGTTTTGGAAAGGATTTCTAACGGGGTCAGCACACAAATGCAAATCACTAATCGCTTCATATCCATCGAATTACAACCCCCAATAAACTCGTCCCTTCGGCCTTACTCGGGGCAGGCCTAAGCCGTGACCCACATCGATTTCCGATTTGCAATTTGCGATTTTTCAACCCCCGACTGATCGGGGGCCTTTGGAAATCGAAAATCAGCAATTTAATCGAGCGCTCCTTTTCTTCTCAAATAGAACCCGCGACAACCAATTGTCAGTTTCTTTCCCCCTTTGATGTTCACATTAAATACATCCTTGAATCTGGTTTTACCTTCAGCCG
>JBHIDV010000016.1:0-16689 GCA_046760285.1 Sedimentisphaerales bacterium | reverse complement strand
TAATTCCACAGGAGGTTCTCCCTCACAACTAATACTCAATACACCTTGACCGGTCTTATTGGCATAGCCCCCAATCTCGATTAAGTATTGGTTGCCAGCAATCGCAGAGAAAGTGAGCTGTGACTGTCGACCACAGAAGTCGTCATTGCATCCGATTAGATCGCCGGCTGTCAGATTACAATCGCAGCCTTTATAAACAGCAAGTTTGGTGTCGTAGCTACTGCCACATAGGCTAACGGTGACGTCGCCTGTGCACGTAGCGGTGTAACAGTACCAGATGTTTGGGCTGTTCATACAAAGGCCAGGACCATCGAACGTCGCGTTGCTAGTATCAAATGGCAGGTCCTTTACATCATTAACCGGTATTGCCCTAGAGCAGTCGTCGTTGAATGGCGGTAGGGGTGGCGGTGGGAAGGGTACCCCCTCGCAAATAATAGTCAATATGCCTTCACCGGACTCGTCGTTGTACCCACCAATCTCGATTAAATACTGCTGGCCAGCGATTGCATTGAAGGTAAGCTGTGACTGCCAGCCGCAGAAATCGTCGTTGCAGTCGATTAAGTGACTCAATGTGCTACTGTAGACAGCGAGCATAGTGTCATAGTCACTGTCACACAGGCTGACGGTGACTTTACCTGTGCACGAGGCGGTATAGCGGTACCAGATGTTTGGGCTGGTCATACAATCGCCAGGGCCATCGAACGTCGCACACCTGGTGTCAAAAGGCAGCTGCCATACATCACCGATCGGTTGTGCGTTAAAGTAGCTGTCGTTGGGTGGTGGACAAACCGCTGGCTCACAAGTGATAGTCAACACCCCCTGGCCGGTTTTGTTCTGGTAGCCGCCAACCTCAATAAGGTACTGGTTGCCCGAGACTACGCCGAAGCTAACCTGCGATTTCGAACCGCAGAAGTCATCGTTGCATCTGAGCAAATTGCCCTCTGTCGGTGGGCATTCGGCACCATCGTAGACGGCCAGCTTGGTGTCGTAGTCACTGCCACATAAGCTGACAGTGGCGATGCCGTTGCACGTGGCGGTATAACGCAACCAAATGTTCGGGCTGTCCATGCAGACGCCTGGACCATCGAATGTAGCCTCCGTAGTATCAAATGCCAGGTCCGTTACGTTACCGACCGGCATGGCATTAGAACAGTCATCCCAGGCATGAACAACGCCTATAGTGGCATCTGTAGCACCGAACAGCAATATCAGTGTGCAAGCCAACAACAATATTAGCTTAAAGCTTCTCATACCTAAGTCCTCCCAAAATAAAAAGTTCTCGATTTACAGACGTTCTTTCTGGACACCTTGCGAGCATGAACAGGAGAAAAAGCGAAAAAATATTGCTACCACTCCTCATTCATCCTATTATTAAGTGCCCATATAATACTATATTGCTACGCAAAAAACAAGAAAAAAATATGAAAAAGCATGTTTTTTAGTCTGCTGAAAGTGGTAACTGCTTTGATGTGAAGCAGATACGCTACCGCAGCTACTAAATTTAGCTTTACCTCGTTTGAATCTCCGTGTCTTGTCGGAGACAGCATTTTCAAAATATTATTCCTTTTTCGCAGGAAATTCTAATGGGGTTTACTTTTTGTAGGTTTCTTTCGGGTTATAGACCTTTTCTGCGATAAACTTAAGTTCTTTACTGCTGCCGGTTTTCAAAGCCCGGTAAAAACAGGATTGGTAACCCACATGGCATTGGCCAGCATCAACGAGTACTTTTAGAACAAGGCAATCCTGGTCACAATCTACGAGTATCTGCTGGACCTCTTGGACGTGGCCGCTGTCTTGGCCTTTCTTCCATAATCCTTGTCGTTTCCTGCTGAAGTATGTGGCATAGCCGGTTTGAATGGTCAACTCAAGTGCCTGACGGTTCATAAAAGCTGCCATCAAGATCTGGCCGGTCTCTGCATCCTGAGCTATGGCAGGTATCAGACCATTGTCATCAAATTTGGGAGTAAATCCCAGACCTTCTTCGATAATTTGCTTTATAGCCACCTTGTTACTCCATTGACTATTCTCTATTTACTATTGACTATCGTTCATCTTTTCAATATCTCAATAGTTAATATTTGTCTATCGTCAATTTACTCATTATTATTTGGGAAAACAAGTTTTTTTGAGGCAAATTTCTTCAATGCCCCACACTAAAACTGGGAAAAGTAAATATGTGTTCCTGTTTGTCCGTATGTTAGTAGTCGCAGTAGGAGTCACTTGGGCAGTAGTTTGGATTTGCCGTGGGCAGAGGTGGAGCAATTTAACCGCAATTTTTCTTCAGATGAATTTAGGGATTTTTGCCTTAGCGCTGGGTATTTTTCTCATCAGCCAAGTAATGTTGGCATCACGCTGGTGGTTACTGCTCAGGACTCAATCGGTCTTTATAGGTTTTGGGTCCGCTGTCAGGCTGCTGTTTTTAGGGCTTTTTTACAATAATTTTATGCCCGGCTCGGTAGGGGGGGATTTGCTTCGGGCCTGGTATGTTACTAAGCACACGGATAGAAGGTTCGAAGCGGCTTTGAGCGTATTTGTCGACAGAGTTGTAGGATTGTTAAGCACGCTAATAATCGCTCTTTTTTTCTACTCACTTTTCCTGCGAGGTCAGAGTAGCATAATAGTCTTCGGCAGCCAGAGCGGTTCTCTGAAATTTATTGCCGAGCACAGGTGGGGCATCCTTTGGATGGTGGTGCTATTGGCGGCTGTCTTTTGTGTGCTCTTATTATTCAAGCAGGGCCGGATGTTGCTGATAAGGGCCTGGTCCTATATTCGAGTCCGCAGCCTAAGTATATTTGAGAAGCTTAAAAATGCGCTCACTATTTACTGTCGAAATCCTTTGGCGATTCTGGCAGTATTTGGGCTGACGTTTTTTTTGCAAATTCTGGCGATAACCGGCTTCTGGTTTCTGGGAGTAAATCTAGGTATTACTGCCAGTATCAAATACTACTATGTTTTCTTCACACTGGCATGGGTATTGGGGTCGTTGCCTATTAGTATTGGCGGTGCGGTAGTAGTAGAAGGGTCACTTGCCTATCTATTTATTCATTTTGCTGCTGTCCAAGCGGAAGCGGCACTGGCGCTGGCTTTGTGCCAGCGGATGGTGTGGATGCTCGCTTCGCTGCCGGGAGCAGCAATACATTTGATGGGGGCACATTTGCCGAAGGACTTTTTTATTGACTATGACAGGTCCGTAAATTAAACTATGATGCTCTGAGTAGGATGCTACTTTATAAGCACTTTCAATAGAGCAGAGAATAATAAGTTGGCGAAAACATAAGTTCTTGGTGCTGAAGATATGAGCGTTAGGAGACGCTTCAAAAGCTACTTTTTACGTGGATTGGCGGTACTATTGCCGACCATTGTGACCATCTGGATATTCGTTTGGGCGTACACGTTCATCCAGGGAAATATCAGCATTTATATAAATAAAGGCTTGGTTCGGCTAATAAACGCCATTCCTTTTTTATTGTCGTCTTGGTCGTTAGATGATCTGACCAAATTCTGGGTAAAAGGAGCCGGGTCAATAGCAGGCTTTCTCATAGCTTTGGTTGTTGTTTTCATAGTAGGGGCACTGTTAGCCAGCGTGGTCGGAAGGGCTATTTGGCGAATAATCGAAAGTTTTATCATGAATGCACCGTTCTTAAGGCGGGTCTATCCTTATGTAAAGCAGGTTACAGATTTTGTGCTTACGCCGGAAGAGCAGGCGAAGTTGTTCTCCAGAGTTGTGGCGCTGGAATATCCGCGGAAAGGGATATGGTCGATTGGTTTAGTTACCGGCTCCGGGCTGAAAAAAGTAGCAGAGAATGTGGAAAAAGAGTTTCTTACTATTCTTATACCCAATTCACCAACTCCAGTTACCGGCTATGTAATAATGGTTCCCAAGGAGCAAACTATAGCCTTAGATATGACCATAGAAGAGGCCTTCAGATTTACCATCAGCGCAGGGGTTATAGCACCAGATAGTCAACGGATGCCCGCTGCTTTGCCGCAGGCAGTTGTCCAGCACAAAGAAAAGTAAAAATAGTTTTGTTGCAAAATAATTAAGGAGATCGGTTTTGCTTTTTACAATTACTGGTAAACACATCCACATAACTGAAGCTATCCGAAAGCACGCAGAGGAGAAAACATCCAAACTTCCCAAGTACTATGACTGCATAAATCAGGTAGAGGTAATTATCGACGGTGAGCCAGGGGGCAATATCAGCGTGGAGATAATTGCCAGGGGCGAACATAGCAAGGTTTTCATTGGCACTGAAAGGGGCGAAGATGCTTATCAGTGTATCGACGTAGCAGTACGTAAACTTGAACGACAACTTAGAAGGAAAAAGAGCAAAGAACGAAATAATAAAAAACACGCTGGCGGTGCAGAACAGAGCATAGGAGTATAAGTGTCCTACGTACTTATGACTTGCACACTGGAGCTGATTTTGGGCAGTTAGAATGAAATTTGCGGATTTTGTCTGTTTTGAAGCGACAATTCCTGAATTGCAGGCCAAGGACCGGAACGGTGCGATAGCAGAACTGGTGATGTCACTTGATAAAGCAGGAAAACTCAAAAGGGCCAGCCAGGAAGATATTATAAAGGCGGTGATTGAAAGGGAAAACCAAGCAACTACAGGAATGGGTAAAGGCGTGGCGGTGCCCCACGTTAAACACCCAGCAGTTAAAGATGTAGTGGCTGCCATTGGGCTAAGTAGTGCAGGCATTGATTTTTCTGCTCTGGACAAACAACTGGTTTATTCCGTGGTACTCTTAATCAGCCCTGCTGACAACCCCGATAAGCATTTACAAGCAATGGAGAGCATTTTTAGGCGTTTGCAGCAGGACAAATTTCGTAAATTTCTAAGACAGTCCCGCAGCTCTGAGCAGATTGAGGAGCTTTTCAGGGAAGTTGATGAGAATCCAGCTTTATAATAATATAAATTTATGAGCGTTATCTGAAACAGCGGGGCCTGACATGCAGACGGGACAAGATTCGTTGGAGAAGGTCGTTTGCGAAACGACAGTTGAGATAAAAAACGCAGACGGTCTTCATATGCGCCCTGCCATGCAGTTTGTGGATGTTGCTAACAAATTTGATTGTGATATTACTGTTAGCAACGGCCAAAATGTTGTGGATGGCAAGAGCATCATGCAGATGACGATGTTGGCTGCGACATGTGGCACCAAACTGATGATTAAAGCTGAAGGTGCAGATGCACAAATCGCAATTGATGCTTTGCGAGAGCTTGTCGAAAAGAAGCATTTCGATGAGCCGACACCGGGCAAGAAAAAAGAACGATAAATTTGGTGAAGTTCGCGATGGAAATTAAAAAAGGAATAGCGGTCTCGCCAGGGATTTCTATTGCCAAGTCACTGATTATCGATTCTGAAGATTACCGGATTCCTCGGCGTAAAATTGCCCCTTCGCAACGGATGACGGAGATTCAACGGGTAAGAAATGCTTTTGCCGATGCGATCGGGGAATTAACGCAACTGGAAGCCGGGTTGGACAAGACCGAAGCAGGCAAAATAAAAGATATTTTTGCAGTGCATTTGCGTTTCTTGCATGATAGAAGCCTGCGAAAGAGGATAACGGATTTAATTCATGCCGAGTCGGTGACAGCAGAGTACGGTGTATCTACTGTTCTAAGGGAAATTGCTGCACATTTTTCTAATGTAAAAGATTCTTATATCAGTGAACGAGCAGCAGATATTTACGACATTGAGAGACGTTTGCTTAAACAGCTTCTTGGTCGACGTCGGGAGGATGTTGAGCACTTAAGCTGCGAGGTTGCCGTTATTGCTCGAGAGCTGAGTCCTACTCAAACTGCTGGTTTTAACAAGGAATTTGTCAAAGGCCTGGCCACCGATGCGGGCGGGCGAACCAGTCATACCGCTATTGTGGCTCGCTCCCTCGGCATCCCTGCTGTGGTGGCGTTGGAAGACCTCACCGAAATCGTCACCGGCGGAGATACCGTCATCATTGACGGCAATCGCGGCATCGTCATCGTAAATCCGGATGATGAAACAATCCAGCAGTACGAAAGATATTCGCGCGAATTTGTAGAGCTGGAGCATAAACTCGATGCCATAAGGGAAAAACCAGCCGTAACCCGAAATGGCACCAAAATCACAGTATTAGGCAATATTGAGTTTCCTGATGAGGCGGAGATGGTTTTACGCAAAGGTGGCGAAGGCATTGGTCTGTACCGGACTGAGTTCTTGTATCTAAACAGGCCTACCGAGCCTACAGAACAGGAACATTACGAAGCCTATGCGGAAACGGTGCGGGTTTTCCAGCATCGGCCGGTGATAATAAGGACCGTCGACCTGGGTGCGGATAAATATACTCAAAGCAAGCGTTTTGCACCTGAGCCGAATCCGTTTTTGGGGCTAAGGTCTATCCGATTTTGCCTACAGAACCTGATGATGTTCAAAACGCAATTGCGGGCCATCTTGCGGGCCTCGCTTCTGGGCGAGGTTAAGGTAATGTTTCCATTGATAACGAATCTGCAGGAGATGATGCAGGCCAAGATGATTTTGCGTGACGTTATGGAAGACCTTGATGAAGACTCTGTACGGTACAATAGAGATATTGAGATAGGCGTCATGATCGAGACGCCATCAGCGGCTTTAACGGCATCCACGATGGCCAGAGACGCTGATTTCTTCAGTATAGGAACAAATGACCTTATACAGTATACTCTCGCTGTTGACAGAGGCAACGAATTAGTTTCTACATTATATTCGGCAGCGGACCCTGCCGTGCTACGGCTTATCAGGACGGTTGTTCAAGATGCCTACAAGGCACAAATAGATGTTGCTGTCTGTGGGGAGGTTGCTTCGGAGCCGGAGTATATTATGTTACTGCTGGGGATGGGCGTTAGAACAGTTTCGCTTGCCCCGCCCATGATACCGGAAATAAAGCAAATTATCCGCTCTGTTACGATAGAAGATTGCAACAACGTAGCCAGAAAAATACTCAGCATGAACTCAGAAAGGCAGATTTCGAGCTATCTTCGCAGCGCTGCCAGGAAGATTCTACCGGAGGCCTTTTAGGTTGGGGTGAATTTTAGCCATAGATTTCACGGATTAACACGGGTTTATTTTTGATGTTTAGCCGTCGCCGGAACGGGCGTTGGCGAGCTCAGTCGAGTGGCGATGGCTAAACGTAGCTTCATCAAGGGTGTGCATCTCGATTCAAGCCCCCCATAATTGGATAGACCTGCACGTTTGATGCGAAAATTGGAGTGTTTTTAGGCATGGTTCAAACAACACAGATTCTTGGTAACATTGATTTGTAGCTTCATAGCGTGTGGCAGCCTCAAATCCGAAGGATTTGGGGATGGTTACGCCGTTTTTGGAGCTTTGCCATCCCCAAGCTGCGCGCAAGGTAAGCCACCCAGGATTGAACCATGCCTGTTTTTGACAGGATTAGCAGGATTAAGTCATTGTCAGCAAAGGAGTAAGAAAAATTTTCAAAGTTGGGATTTTTTATGTAGGTACACCTGTTCGTTTAGTTAAAGATTTGGGGTAAGTTAGATTATGTGGGCCAAAGCCCACCCTGCCTGCTTCGCTCCAGCCTGCATATCTGGGTGTGGCAAATTTTTCTGGCAGTCTATAACAATATTCCTGATAATTTGAGATTGCCGCGCCCGCTTTAGGCGGGCTCGCAATGACAAGTCTGCCATAGGTGGACGAAGCAGGCTTCATAATGACACAGAACAAACCCGCCTTGGCAAGCCAGAAAGGTCTTGCCAGAAAATCTGGCCACACCCGCATATCTGGTAGAAAAGACTTGTTTCTCGGACAAAGATGGACATAATACTGAATTGTGTATGCAAATACTATTAAGGAGATATGTACATAACAGTTTCGAAGGAAGCTATTTTGGTGCTGATTAAATTCAGGGTTCAGGGTGCTCTGAGGTATATCTGTCACGCTGAGATGCTCAAGATTTTTCAGCGAGCCTGTGCTCGGGCAGGTATAAAAATCCAGCACAGTCGCGGTTTCAATCCTCGTCCGAGATTGTCCTTGCCCTTGCCCAGGCCGGTTGGGATTGAGTCAGACGGTGATTTGCTGTGTTTTCGGGTGGAGCATGATCAGAACGAGCCGCAAGCCCGAGAGTATAAGTCACTAATTAAGGACAAGCTTTCGGCGCAACTACCCGCCGGTTGTGAGCTGCTTTCGGTCGAGGGCTCAGAAGCAAAATCCACACCTCAGCCTCGTTGTGTCACCTATATATTATCTGTGCGTCCGGAATATGCCGATAATAGATTAAAGGAGACGATTAAGCTTCTGTCAGAAAGAAAGCATATTATTGTAGAACGGAAAATAGATGCAGAAAAATCGAAAATCGAAAATCAAAAATCAAAGATTAAGGAAGTGGATGTCAGGACTTTCTTAAAATCAATCGAGTTGGATGATAGAGGCGTAATTGTAGAGTGCAAAGTAACCTCTGCTGGTTCGATACGAGTTGATGAGATTCTGAAGCTGTTGGAAATAGATGTAGAAAAGCTAACAGCGCCTGTTAAGCGCACTAATATACAATGGCAGGAAGTCTAATTTGTGACTTACGGCTAATGCTCGATGTTTATGTCACGGGTCACGAGCGACGAGGGATGAAATATGGCAAGAGAGATGCTGATAAATGTTGCCCAGAGTGAGGAGTGTAGGGTTGCGGTAGTTGAGGCAGGCAACCTTGAAGAATTATACATAGAAAGAGCCAGCCTGGGCAGTCACGTCGGCAACATTTATAAGGGTAAAGTAGTAAACATTGAGTCCGGCATACAAGCAGCATTTGTAGACATTGGCGCTGACAAAAATGGCTTTCTTCACGTTAGTGACCTGCATCCGCGGTATTTCCCTGGGACCCGTAGCAGCGCTATCGAAAGCATCGGCCAGAGGAAATCACTAAAGGAACGGCCGCCTATCCAGAATTGCCTCCACAAAGGGCAGGAAATCGTCGTTCAGGTAACCAAAGAAGGCTTCAAGACCAAGGGGCCAACCCTTAGCACCTATCTTGCTTTGCCAGGTAAGTATTTAGTTATGATGCCCTGGATGCGAAAGCACGGAGTTTCACACAAAATTGAGGATGATGATGAACGCAAAAGGCTAAGAGAAATTCTTGAGCAAAGCAACCCCCCGAAGGGACAAGGCTTCATTATCAGAACAGCAGGACAGGGATGCTCAAAGAGGGATATCCGAAATGATTTGAGGTATCTCGGAAGGTTGTGGAGGGCCATAGAAAAGCGGATAGAGACGCAAATCGCACCTGGTGAGATTTACCAGGAATCGGATTTGGTTATCAGGGCGCTGAGAGATGTTTTTAACGGCAAAATAGGCAAGATAATATGTGACTCGGAAAACGTGGTACGCAAAATAAGAGACTTTCTTTCCATAGCCACGCCGCGTTTGAAGCCCAGAGTAAGATGTTATGATAGTAAGGTTCCACTGTTTCATAAATACCGAATTGAGGACGAAATCGCTAAAATCCAGTCCCGCACGGTTCAGCTTAGAGGAGGAGGCTCGATTATAATTGAACAGACCGAGGCCCTGGTCTCTATCGATGTCAATAGTGGACGACACCGCGGTCAAAAAAGCGCTGAACAGACCGCCTACGAGAGCAATATGGAAGCGGCGCCGGAGATCGCCCGGCAACTCAGATTACGGGACCTGGGCGGATTAATAATCTGTGATTTTATTGATATGCGCAGCCAGAAACACTGCAAAGATGTAGAAAAAGTCTTTCGGGAAGCGGTCAAGGCTGACCGGGCTCGCGTAAAGATATTAAAGATAAGCAGGTTTGGCGTAGTGGAAATGACCCGCCAGAGAATGCGTCCCTCGCTGCAGTCCAGCACCTATCTGGCATGTCCGCATTGTGCAGGCTCGGGCTTTGTAAAAAGTCATGAGTCATCTGCTATCGAGCTTATTCGGCTGTTGAATCTTTCCGCCTCGAAAAAGCATATAAAACGCATTGAGCTGTCTGTCTCGCCGGAAGTGGCAGAATATCTGCAGAACGAAAAAAGAGCGGCGATTACACAAATTGAGCAGCTTAGCGAAAAGCGCATAATTATTCATTCTATACCAGAATACACCGGCGAAAAACACGATTTGGCCTGTTATAATGAGCGGGGCAGCATTGTAAAATTGTAATCGATGGTGCATGCTTGATAATTGATAGTTCAATAGCAAATAGTTGAAAGCAACTAATTAGCTCGGAGTTAGTAAGTGCATTTTGACCTTGACTATGCACGGAAGGTAATCAAGGCGGAAGCGGAGGCGATAAGTTCTATTACGCCGATTGTTGATGCGTCTTTTGCGCAAGCCTGCGAGATGATTTATAACTGTAGCGGCTCGGCTATTGTAAGCGGCATCGGCAAAGCAGGCATAATCGGGCAAAAGATAAGCGCTACTTTGGCTTCCACCGGCACGCCCAGCCATTTCCTTCATCCGGCTGAGGCAGTTCACGGTGACCTGGGCAGGTTGCGTAAAAACGATATCGTGATTGTCCTAAGTTACGGCGGCGAAACAGATGAAATTATTCGGCTGATAAATCTGGTCAAACAATTGGAGATTAAACTAATAACAATAACTGGTGGCAGGGATTCGACTCTGAGCAAGTATGCTGATGTGGTGCTTTGTCTGGGTCAGATGTCTGAAGTTTGTCCGCTGGGTGTTGCGCCGAGTGTTTCTACTACCTGTATGCTGGCGGTTGGTGACGCCCTGGCCTTTACTGTTATGAAGGCACGCAATTTTAGGGTGGAGGATTATGTGAGGTTCCACCCCGGTGGCTCACTTGGTGCAAAGTTGATGACGGTTGAGCAATCCATGATGTTCAAGCGGGGTGAGAAATTACCCATAGCACAAGTTACCGACACCATAAAAAAATTGCTTGAGAAAACCAGTGATGTGAAACGCCATGGTGCTGTGATGGTCGTGGATAAAGATGGCAGATTGGCGGGAATAATCACCGATGCGGACCTTCGACGGCTGATGGCTAAAGAAGGACAGCGGGCTTTTGGGTTAAAAGCAGGCGATGTTATGACCGCTGATTGCAAGAAAATAAGAGCTGATGCCCTTGCTTCGGAAGCGACAGCTATTTTTCATAAATATAGAATTGACGATCTGCCGGTGGTTGATGCAGATGATAAGCCTGTCGGCTTAATCGATGTGCAAGATATAGTGACAATAAAAATTGTTGGATAAAACTTCCTATTGCGTCGTGCGTAAATCTACGCAATACGATATACGAAATGAAAAAGAACCTTGCGGGCATACAAGTGCTGGTCACTGATGTTGACGGTGTGTTGACAGATGGAACGATAGTAGTTAATAGCGATGGTAGCGAGAGCAAGTTTTTTAGTGTGCTGGATGGTCATGGCATTCGATTGTGGCAAAGAGCTGGTCTAAAGGTTGCTTTTTTAAGCGGCAGGGCCTCGGAGCCAACAAGATGTCGTGCTGAGCAGCTTGAAGTCGAATACGTGTTTCAAGACTGTCACAATAAACTCGAGGCGCTGCAGAAGTTTCTTAAACAGGTTGGCCTTTCGCCGGACAGAATAGCCTATATCGGGGATGATTTGCCGGACCTGCCGGTAATAAGGTACGTTGGGTTTGGAGTAGCTGTTGCCAATGCTGTTGAGGAAGTGAAGCAATATGCTGACTACGTCACCACTCGGCCAGGTGGAAATGGCGCTGTGCGTGAAGTAATAGAATACATCTTGAAAAATACAGGCAGATGGCAAAAGATTATGGAAAGATATGAATAATAAATATAAAGCACTAAATTCGAAGCTCGAACAAACTTGTCACTTCGACAAGCTCAGTGCAGGCTCTGAGCAAAGTCGAAGGATTCGAAATTCAAATGTTCAAATTCTCAAAATATATTTTTGGTCATCCCTCGGCTTCGCTCGGGACAGGTTTTGAATTTTAGTCATTAGATATTGTTTCGAATTTCGGATTTCGATATTCGATATTTTACGAAGCAGGATATTTGTTATGGACTTTAAGTTGCGGACAATCCTTGTGGGTCTTATTTCGCTGGCGGCGGTGCTGGCAATATATCAGCTGTACAACCGAGTAAGTAAAACGCCTCAGATTGACATTGATACGATAGGACAATTCACTAACACAAGGGCCGAGAGTAACGCTGGTAACTTTGATGATGAAATTGGTGAGATCGGCGACGTTGGAATTGCTGCTCTTACCAAACCCGTGTTCCAACACCTCAAGAATGGACAGGTCGACCGGGAATTCGGCTTTGAGGAACTTTTGCACGAGGTAAAGGATGAATGGGAAGTTGAAAAGCCGTATATTAATATTTATCAGCCTAATTTTAATTGCTTCGTCACAGCCGACAGAGGTACGGTTCAGGTTGAAACTGCTGTTGGCAGGCCCAGCTTGGGGGACGCCACATTTGTCGGAAATGTAGTCATCCATATTTTGCCCCAGAGCGGTAGTGACATCAGAGAAAACTTTATTTATCTGGAAGATGTGGTTTTTGTCCGTGAAAAATCGTTATTTTCCACTGCCGGCCCCGTCAGAGTCGTTTCCCAGGATGCTCAGATGCTGGGTACTGGTTTGGAACTGGTCTATAATGACCAGCTGGAGCGCCTCGAGTATTTTAGAATAATTCATTTGGAGAGTTTGCGTTTGAAGAGCTCGCAGACAGGTTTGTTTTCTGATAACAGGCAGCACAAAAGGCGTTCGGCCAAGATGCTGGAGTTGTCCTCTGCTAAGACTGAAGCCAAGCGCCGGCAAGCAATTGAGCGAAAGGCAGGTGAGTACTATAGATGTATACTTAGCAAGAATGTGGTGATTGATGCTCCTGACCAACTCGTCTTTGCTCAAGACAGTGTTTCTATCAATAATATCTTCTGGTCAAGGGTCCCGGATGATAAATCCTATCCAGAACAACAGGGAGCGAAGGAGGAAGGACGAGCGACGAATGACCAGTGCCCGAAGCGTAAGCGCCGGCTAAGCGCAAACGAGAGACGAGCGACGGAAGAGGAACAGTCTGGTGATATAGTTGTTACTTGTGACCATGATGTTGTTCTTGTGCCGGTAAACTCTACCAGAGAGCGAAATAATTCTGGTACATTCAGCGTTGAGGCAGCTTTACCCCACAAAAAGCATCCAGAAAGCTCTGTTGATTTCGCTGGGCGAACAACATTTGTTACGCGCAGAATCGACTATGATGTTTCGAGCGGCGATTGCTTAGCCCCCGGTCCGTCAGAGCTTACATTTTACACGCAAACTTTAGCGGATGCCGAAAGTGAAAAAGCTGCTATTCCGGTAAAGATAACCGCCCAAAAAGAGACTAAATTTTTGTCGGCGTCAAATCAGGTCATCTTCGAAGGCGATTGCATCTGCACAATGCTTCGAACAGAGCCAAATAATGTCCAGCAAAAGTACACACTAACCGCACCGATGGTGACGATAAATTTCGAGTCACCTGCCACGAGCCAGGGGTCATACGTGGGACATTTAACTGCTGATGGCGGAGTGGTAAAACTTCGTAGCATCAAAACGGCGAAAGGACAATTGCTCGGCGGCGTGGAGTTAGAATGTCGCAAGGTCGACTATGATGCTGGTCAGGAACTGTTTATAGCTACCGGACCGGGGCAGATAAGGCTTAATAATTCCAAAATCTCCGAACCAAATGAGGATTTGGGTAGATTTAGTTTGCGCCAGCCATGCTATGTGTTTTTGCGAGATTTTGCCGTATTGAAGTATTTTCAGAAAGATAATCGAATTATCGCTGATGCAGCTCCTGGCCGGACGCTATGGATTGATTACTTTCCTATTGTCGGGGGTGAATATGGCAGGCAGGTTGTAGCTACGGCTACTCACGCAGACGTCAGCCTGGTGCAGACTGCTGATGGTCAAACTGAACTTTCGGCTCTGACTGTCTCAGGGGCAGTTACCTATACAGATAAAGACAAGAATAACGAATTCGCAGGCAGTGACATGTTCTACGACCACAAAAAGGCTATAATAAAGATTCAAGGCGACGAGTCTGCCCCGTGTTATTACAACGGCACTCTTGTTGAGGGGGTTGAAATTGACTTAAAAACTGGTAAAGTCAAAGCTCAAATTGCCGGACCCGGCGCGCTGCAGCTAAAATGAATTTTGATGCCCTAATCAAATGAAAAAACGGGACAAGTTTTGACTTGTCCCGCTTGAGTTTTTCTGGCATTGATTCGAGAGATTATTTTCTCTTTTTCTGGATAGGATAGTAGCGTTTAGCCTCCGCAGCATCCAGTTTTTTGTAGCTTATCCTTATCCCATCAGACTTAATCTCAAGAATGTTGACCAGATAATCTACGTCTTCATCGGTAACTACAAGGAGCCTGTATGGCAACTTGACTTTCTCTGGGAGTCGGTCCCAGTTGCACCATCTGCCCGGGGTACATCTTAAGGGCTGATTTGATTCCTGTCGAACAGTCAGTGCCTTGGCTCTGCGAAGTGTTACCAAAGAGCCGTCCCAGGCAAGATCCCCTCTACCTGAGTTTATCAAATGCTTATAGATTTTCTCACTATAGAGTTCGTTGTCGGCGGGGATAGTTAGCAGCTTCACATGAGCCAGGTCGAGAATAAAGGATTTATTTTTCTTAAGAGCAAACTGTACATTCGGGATAAAAAGTTCCTTATGTGTAGATTTCCTAATACTGGTTACATTACCGCCGACAGGTTTGAGTAAAATAGATTCCGGGTCGAGAGTTTTTCTACTGATATATCCCTGAGGCTGGAGGCCAGTACCATCAGACATATAAGTGGTTTCCAATATTCTGTCGTGTACGATTGTTCCTTCAGGCCATTTTATGTGATAGCGTTCCGGAATGTTTTGAGGGTCATTTAGTTTATATTCAATTACTTCGATTGCTTTTTCTGCCAATATAGGCGGCTCCTCCCCTGGCTTATTGAGTGCGCGTAAGGTCATTTTATGGGGGAGCATAAGCCCATCTACCTTTCTAAAATCCTCCATAGTCATCACATGGTTCAATATGTTATTGCGGCGAGTTAATATCCTCCTTTCATACATAGTTGCCGCACATCCCAATTTTTGGTCAACCAACCAGCAGTGTTTCACACGTTTGGGGTCGACATACTCCAGACTAGCAGTTTTTTCGTCTAAAACAGTAACTGACATTTCCTCGAGGAGCGCATCAGCTAACCAGCCATTTTGTTCACATCCCCTCAAACCTAAGCCAACTTCTACTTCTGCGTCCGGCAATAGTATTCTTTCAGTGATGATTCCCCTGTACCCTAAATAAGCGTCCTTTGTTAAGAGCTCCGCTCTTGACCCTGGGAAGGCTTGTACTTCTAATTTCGGACGTTCAGGAATCTCCCCAGCATAGTTTGTCTCTACAAACTTATTTTCATACCTTGCTTTTCCACGGAGGAAAGAAAAGGTTGTATCTCTCTTATCGGATCCACTCAATATGACAGTAGTCGTGCTCGCTGATTTCCGGGCGTCATTTATTTTTCTTACACGTTCCACGTCTTTCTGTGGCGGTGTATATGTTGTCTTAACCTTGTAGTGTACAGTTATATTCTGAAGAGAGGCTAACCGAGACCTGATTTCTTCCTTCACACTTTCGGGACTAACGGCACCAACACAAACAACCGTCCAGCTCAAAGACATAAGAACTGCATAACACTTTAGTCTTCTTAGAGTCCTCATAATGTTTCCTCCCAATAGTTAATATGGAATTCAGACGCACTAATAGCTCTTACTTCCTGTTTACACGGAAATGACAACCATCCTTTATCTGTAAAATCGTGCTAATCCAAACATTTATGTGAGCGAGATGTCGCCCACCAACCCTTGTAGGTTACGACAAAGAAGGTTTTAAAGTCGGTACAATCTTCATCCCAGTATACCTTGCCTGACGCACAATAAAGAGAGACATACGTCTCGCTGCAGTAGAGATTGGGATCGTTGACATTCTCACACCAGGCCGGCAACGAGTTAGACCCCTTCCTCCAAGTTGTGTCAGGGTCATTAGGGTCTCCATCAGGAACACAATCATAAATATGGCAACCGCCGAACTCATGTCGGCGCCAGCACATACACTGATCTGCGACACAAATGCAGGTGAAAAGACCCAAAACCGAAACTATTGTAGTGATTATTAACCTTTTCATAATACTACCTCTGCCTTTCTAAATTATTGCCTTTTCGTATTTGATTTGCAACTAATTCTTGTATAAAATGTTTTTTGTGGTTGCCTGCTAACATAGTAGGCATTTTACCAACCATCTAAAGTCTGCAACATAATGCTCACCTCCTTTCCAAGCGTATCCCATTTCGTAACAAAACTACCTTCCCAACTTTGTTTCCAAGCTAAAAAATCAGAGCTTTTATGAGTAAATTGCCCAAAAATCACAAAATCCTGCGCAGAAAACAGAAAACTCTGCCTTTTATTTCTATTACGGATAGCGAAATTGCCCTGTAGGATGTTGATAATAATTTTTAAAAAAATTTGAAAATTTTTTGGCGGGTTTTTGGCATAATTAGGCGTAAAAACCTGTTATCAGGTACAGAGCTGTTGTAAGTCGTTTATTGTCAACTCATTAAGTCGCGTAACGATTTTGTCGGCCATAGCCAACTGGTCGGCATCATAGGAGTTTGTCACCGCGACGGTGTGCATTTGTGCTGCCCTGGCGGCTTTCAGTCCCCAATGCGAGTCTTCAATAACAATA
>JBHIDV010000015.1:0-16880 GCA_046760285.1 Sedimentisphaerales bacterium | reverse complement strand
CCGGAGGCTCTCATGCAGGGTGGGCTACCTGTGCCGAGCGAAGTCGAGGGGTCTATTAAAATAGATTCCTCGCTGTGCTCGAAATGACACTGTGTGTTTTGAGATAGTTTCTAAGACGCTTGTTGGTCAGCGCCCTGGCTTTTATACTCTTTCAAGAATTTTAGCCACTTAATCCAGGCCTTTTTGTAAATCTCGCCGGATACCAAAAACCCGTCGTTATGGCTGCCGAAAATCTCTATAAATTCTTTCGGCTCATTTGCCGCCTCGTACAGCTGCAAACCGAACTCGAACGGCACCACCTCATCATTTCTGCTATAAACAAACATCACCGGGCAATGAACATCTTTGATATAGTCGATGGTCCTGTAGCTAAATCTTGCAAACCACCGTACGGGCATATAAGGGTAAAATTTCCTACCAATATCAACGTAAGAGGTAAAGGTGCCCTCCACAGCCAAAGCTCTGGCTTTGACCTTACTGGCCAGTTGTGCCGCGATACTGCCGCCCAGAGACCTTCCGAAGATAATAATGTTATCCGCGGATTCTTTCTTTTTCTCTATTAGCCAATCGTATGCAGCCTCAGCATCGAGGTATGTCCCCTCTTCGCTGGGTTTGCCCTCGCTGTTGCCATAGCCACGATAGTCAAAGATAAAGCAATTCAATCCCAGATTTTGAAAGATATTTATACTATCCAAACGATGGAAGATATTGCCCCCGTTACCATGACAAAACAGAACCGTAAATTCTGAGTTCTCGGCCGGGATATACCAACCGCTCAGCAGCAGGCCGTCGGAACTTTTGAAAACTACTTGCTCAAACTCCAGCCCCAAGTCACCCGGCGTACAGGAAATTTCCTGTACCGGACTGTACAAAAACTTCGGCTGCATGATGTACAGAATCAGCCCCCAACCCCAATAGACGATAAAAAGTACCACAGCGATATATAGCAACATCGAACCCACAACCCCAGCATTACATACTACTTTGGCAGATTGCAAAGCGATAAACGAATCGACAGTATTTTAATTTGCCTAAAAGCATAAGACAAGCTACAATTTTTGACGTGATTAAGAGGAGAAAAACAAAAACTATCAAGGTTGGACAAGTTACAATTGGCTCTGGGGCCGCTATTGTCATTCAGTCAATGACGAAGGTGCCGTCCACGGAAATTAGCCGTTGTGTAAGGCAAATAAATCAACTTGTCCAGGCCGGCTGCCGGCTGGTTAGAATCGCCGTCCCTGCACGACGCGACACTATTGCGTTCGCAAAAATTGTCCAAAAAGTAAATGTGCCGTTAATCGCTGACGTCCACTTCAGCCCCAACCGAGCTATTGAAGCTATTGAAGCCGGGGCTGCTAAAGTGAGACTTAATCCCGGCAATATCAAGGAGCGAAAAAGTGTCTATCGGATAATAGACGCAGCCAAGATGCACCATACCGCCATCCGCATCGGTGTTAATGAAGCAAGTATTCGAGACCTTAAAAAGCAAGATGTTCCGCCTGTAAAACGCACTGCCTTGATGTTGAGAGAAATAAAGAAATATGTCAGGCTCTTCGAGAATCGCAATTTTACCCAATTAGTTCTCAGTGCTAAAAGTAGTGACACCTTACGAACTATAGAAATCAATCGTAAAATTGCTAAGGTCTTCGACTATCCAATCCATCTTGGCCTGACCCATGCAGGCCTGCCCGAAGATGCCCAAATACCCTCGGCTGTTGCCGTAGGTACGCTGTTAGCAGAAGGTATAGGTGACACCATCAGAGTAAGTGCCGCTGGCAATCCACTTATAGAAACCGAGATGGCAAAGCAGATTTTAGCGGCGCTCGGCCTTTATCAGCAGCCAAACTTGGAGTTAATCGTGTGCCCGACTTGTGCCCGTGCCCAAATTGACGTAACCACGTTAGCTCGCCGAGTTAAAAAAGCACTACGGCGAATTGACACCCGTTCTTGCTTTCGCCAGAAAGCACGGGTGCGTATCGCCGTGATGGGCTGCATCGTAAACGGCCCAGGCGAGGCTGCGGACGCTGACCTGGCTGTCTGCACTGCAAAGAATAAAGCCTACATCTACCGAAAGGGCCAAAAAATCTCCGTAGTTCCAGAAGACAAAATCATCCCTGCACTACTAAAACAATTAAAGAAGCTCCCCTGAGAGTGATATATGACAAGAACGAACATCAAAAAATTCAGTGAACAAGCCCGAAAGGCAAGATTAAAGGTTGGGGATTGAAAATATTTCCTTAAATAGTAAAAGGCTTCCAGTTTTCCAGAAGCCTTTTACCGACCGGATACTTCCAGTCCCTAATAATGTATACGTCAAAGAGAAGGAAAATTCAAGAAAAAAATAAAAAAAATTACATAATTGGTTGGTAGTTTTTACCTTACTTATAGCGGCTAACTATGGCAACGTTCAAACGTTTCTGCATCGTTCTGGTCTTCGGTATTGCCTTTGGATACATTGAAGCTGCGGTGGTGGTTTATCTGCGGGCAATCTTTCATCCCGAAGGCTTCACGTTTCCTTTAGATTTTGCCATCGACCCTTTCTCAAAACGCATGTTATTGACTGAAATTGGCAGAGAAGCTGCGACGATAGTTTTGATTTTAACAGGCGCTTGGCTTTCTGGCCGACCCCGCACCAATTGTCTGCCAACGGAAGGCCGTGCTCGCACCGGATTACACGGGAACAAATCAGATTTAATTGGTGCGGGGCAGCAGCGATTCGCCTTCTTCTTAACCATCTTTGCCATCTGGGATATTTTCTATTATGTGTGGCTCAAAGTCCTTCTTGACTGGCCCGCTTCGGTTATGGATTGGGATATATTGTTTTTGATACCGACTCCCTGGGCTTCACCAGTCCTGGCTCCACTACTTATCTCAGTTACGTTGTTACTATTTGCCATAATAATACTCTATAGAGATTGTTCCGCCAGGCCTATAAAAGCAACCCTAATGGATTGGCTTATCTTTGTCTTTGCAGCTCTTATTATAGTTGTCTCTTTTTGCATTGCTGGCTTACACATCGACAAGCCTGACTTCAGCTCTTATTTCTATTGGCCATTATTTGCATTTGGTCATATATTATCTGTCGTGGTCTTTCTGAAATGCTTGCTGAAGTCCAAATAGAAGAGTTAAGAACACCAGTGCAGACGTACTTTATCTCTCCGTGACTTGTGTACTTTTGCACTTTTAGTTTTTGCTACTGGCTTTATGTGCTCGTCTCAGCCGGTTTTCTATTCGGGGTTCGTCGATTATTTCCACTCGTATTTTGCACAAAGGACTCGAATTTGCCGAAAATCATCTTTCCCGCGGAGGTTTGAAGTGAGCTGGTTACGCTCATGAGCACATCCCGTCCAATCTTTTTTCGTGCCCCTTCCACGACCACCATTGTCCCGTCATCCAGATAGCCGATACCCTGCTCCGCCTCTTCGCCAGGCTTTATGATTTTAACTTCCATAGTCTCGCCCGGCAACACTACTACCTTTAGTGAATTGGCCAAATCATTTATATTAATTACGTCAACCCCACGCACTTGTGCCACCTTGCTTAGGTTGTAGTCGGTGGTGGCCAACCGCCCATTACAGCTCTTGGTAAACAACATCAATTTCTGATCCACACCTTTGGCCTCTTCGACCTCTGCAATCACAGTGTCATCGATCTGAACATCAATAACAGGGTCCGTCTGCATCCTGTTAAGTACATCCAGTCCACGTCTTCCGCGGTTACGCTTGAGCTTGTCCGCCGAATCGGCTATCAGTTGCAGCTCACTGAGAACAAAGCGTGGAACCAGCAGCGGAGCGTCAAACAGTTTACTCTGACACAGGTCTGCTATCCGCCCATCAACGATTGCCGAAGTATCCAAAACTAACGGCCTGGCACCTTTGGTCTGTTTGGCAAATTCAACATAGGGAACCACAAAACGCACATCATCCTTGGTCCGTATCACAATACTGATGGTAAGATAACATATACATATTCCGATCATCCACTTGATTGCTGCTACCGCCTCGTCCTTAAGTAGCCCAGCCTCGCCAGTTCTGTACGAACGATTTATCATATCCACCACAGGTGCCAGTGCCCCACTTATAAGCAACCCCACCAACAGGCCAAAAAACACGCCAGCCAGGGCGCCGAGTTTTTCTTTGGGCGTAAGAACTTCCAGAAAAAAGAAAAATACCATCATTCCTACACCGATTAATACCACTGCCCAGAAATTAGTTGAATCAGCTGCCCCCGAAATCCCTGGAGAACTGACATTGACAAACAGAACCCCTGCGATTACGATAATAAAGAGGAAACGGAAAATCCAAAGTAACATAACTATTACCTCCAAATTATAACCTGCTTTTGTTATTTGCAATTACAACTATTATATCCTGTGTCCAAACTATTATCAATATATCTCCACCTCAAATCATTTTTCGCCCGCCGCGATGTAAACTCATTTGGGATTTGTTCCGGCGCCTACTGTAAATCTTGCCTTACAAGCCAGCGCCTGCGTATGCAGATTACTCACTGCCTAAAAAACAACCAGGGCCTACACCGAAATAATTGGTGTAGGCCCTGAATACTGTTCTGTTTCAACGATTTTCCTTTAGACCCGGCCTTACCTGTTCCTCACTCGATTCTGCAGCCGATTTGCCAAAAAACTATCTATCCTTCAGTTTTCTGCTCTGGGTCATTATCGCCGCTGGCTTTTGTTTCGACATCTGCACTTTCTTGATGTTGCTTGGCTTGTTCAGACTCCTCTGCAATCTCCTTTTGCCTGGCCTCGCTGGCCTTGGCCTTTGCTGTTTTACTTTCCTTATCGCTTGGCTCGCTCAGCTTAGCTTCCTTACCCTTATCAGAGGTGTCTTGTGGCTTTGTAGATTGGTCCACAACGGCTGTTGGCTCTTTCTGTGGGAGCGGTTCAGCTACTTGCTCCTCAGCGGTCCACTGGACCCTTCGCAAACTCAAACCGATTTTACGAGCCTCTGGGTCAACCTTTAGAATCTTAACTTCAACTTCGTCGCCCGGCTTAACAACATCCTGAGGCTTCTCAATCTTGTGGTCGGCAAGTTCAGAAATATGCAACAGCCCCTCTAAATCCGGTTCAAGCTCCACAAAGGCACCAAAATTGGTGAGCTTGGCAATTTTGCCTTTGATAATATGTCCGGGGATATATTTTTCTGGAATAGCACGAATCCAGGGGTCCTCGGTCATCTGCTTTATCCCCAGCGATACCCGCTGTTTCTCTTCATTGACTTCGAGAACGACGCATTTTACCTCCTGACCCTTTTGTAGAGCCTCACTGGGGTGCCCATATTTCTTTGTCCAGCTCAAATCAGAAATGTGTATCATACCATCAATGCCCGGCTCTATCTCTACAAATACACCGAAATTAGTGATACTGCGCACCGAAGTTTTAACAATCGTCCCAGGTGGATATTTTTGAGCAGCTATCGTCCAAGGATTGGTTTCGGTCTGTTTCATCCCCAAGGAGATTTCCTGTTTCTCCTTGTTAACATTCAGCACTACAACTTCTATCTCGTCTCCGAGATTGACCATCTCAGCAGGATGTGTCAGACGCCTCGTCCAGCTCATCTCGCTAATATGCACCAACCCTTCCACCCCATCTTCCAGCCGGATAAACACGCCGTAGTTCATCACATTTACGACCTTGCCCTTTACTCTTGCTCCAAGCGGATAACGCTCTTCAATATCTTCCCAGGGACTTTTCCTCTTTTGCTTGTAGCCTAACGAAATCTTCTCATTTTCCCTATCCACACCAATAACAATGCATTCGATCTCCTGATCCAGCTTAACGACTTCTGAGGGGTGTGATATCCTTCCCCAACTCAAATCAGAGATATGCAACAGGCCATCCACACCACCTAAATCCACAAACACCCCAAAGTCAGCGATATTTTTTACTACCCCTTTTCGCAATTGTCCAACCTCGATCTCTGAGAGTACCTTTTCTTTACTGCTTTTTCGCTTTTCCTCAATAAGTTTGCGTCTTGATACGACAATGTTTCGTCCTTCAACGTCAATTTTGAGAATCTTGCACTCTATTTCCTTTCCGATGAACCTGCTGATGTCGCCTGGCTTTCTGATGTCTACCTGCGATGCTGGCAAAAACACAGGTACTCCAATATCAACCAGCAAGCCGCCCTTGATGCGCCTGATAACCCTACCTGTAACAACATCACCTTCTTTCTTTGTATTGATAATTGTTTCCCAGCCTCTGATGATGTCAGCTTTGCGTTTGCTTAACAAGATAAGGCCGCTTTCGGAATCGGTGTCTTCAAGCAAAACTTCGACCTCTTTGCCAGGCGTTATCTCCTCAGGGTCGCTAAATTCACTTGCATCCACAACCCCTTCACTTTTTAAGCCCACCTCGACAATGACATCGTTGCCTATTTGTGACACGATAGTTCCTTTAAGAATAGTCCCTGGCAGACGTGAATCCACCTTATTTTGTAGAACTTCTTCCAGAAATTCATTTTCTTTCTTGCTGAACAGCTCGTCAACCTGCTGTTCGAGCTTCTCTTCCGACAAACCCAATTTGTTAATTATGTTTCTATCTACCATAAATCTAAATTCCTCTGCAGACCGGTAATTGGTGATTGGTAACTGGTGACTGGTGAATAAGTAACTATTTAACCAATTACCATTTAACCATTTACTATTAAAGAGCTTGCAGGTTCTTCACAAATTCATCTATTATCCATTGCGGCGTCGAAGCACCTGCTGTAACCCCCGCCGTTTTGCTTCGCAAAAGCGAAGCAGCGGGGGCTATATTCTTACCATAAAGTATACTTTTATCAAGTTCATTCCAATTTTGCAAATGAAAGGTTTGCTTATTTACTTTTTTGCAAAGCTCCGCCAGTTTTCTCGTGTTGGCACTTTCCAGCCCGCCGAGCACGAACATTACATCAACCTGCCTGCACAATTGCACCGCCGATTCCTGTCTTCTTATGGCCTCTTTACACAAAGTATTGATTACTTTCATTTCACTAAAGCTGCTCCGGCCTATTGCACCAAGCATCTTGCCGAAGTGTTCCGGGCTCTGGGTAGTCTGACAAATAACTCCTAATTTAGCATTTTTCGGCAGCTTATGCAAATCCATCTGGTCGGCAATGACAATAGCATCCTGGGCACAGCCTACCACTGCCTGAACCTCAGGATGATTTTCGTCGCCTATAATTACCACTTTATAACTATCCTCTTCCAACTGTTTAGCTATGTGCTGCAATCTTTTAACCAATACACAAGTAGCATCAATAATATTAATCCCTTTTTCTTTAAGCTTCGCTAACTGCTGCGGAGCTGCACCGTGAGAACGGATTATAACTGTTCCCGACTGAATCGCCTCTACTGTGTTAACAGTTTTTAGCCCGGCTTTTGCCAGATGCTGCACCACGTCACTGTTGTGAATAATGGGCCCCAGACTATAAACATTTCCTTGTGCTGCCGCAGAGCGAGAACCCTCCTGCGCCAGTATTTTTTCAGCCATGCGGATAGCATTTCTAACGCCATTACAAAATCCGCACGTTTGAGCGACCAGAACTTTCATAAGCAAACACGGACTGACACGGACGGCAGACGGACTAACACGGAGGCCGGATTGATCAGTGTTTGTCAGTGTTTTTGTCTGTGTTCGTCCGTGTATAGTATTTCGATATCCTTGAACATCACCTGCACATCTTGTCCGCCGTGCAGTTGAAGCGCCAAATGACCTTCCAAACGTCCCTTATCATTCTTCAATTCTGCTGTCTTTTGGTCGTTTACATGCACCACAATGCGTCGGCCATGTGCCGATACCGTCATCTGGTTCCACTGGCCTGGCTTAAACCACTTGGCTACATCTTCTGCGCCGGGCTGGACTACCCAACCTCTACCGCCGGTCTCATACAGTCCGCCAACATCTTTGCTGGCGTCGATTTCAGCCTGGAAGCCGTGAACTCCCACGCTACCTCCCACCTCGTCTACTCGGAAGTAAAAGCCGCTGTTGCCTTTCATCGCCTTGAACTTCAGTCTCGCAGTAAAGTCACTATATCGCTTATCACTTACTAAAAGGCCGTGACGTTTATCACTTTTTACATTCGAGCCCTCAATGACGCCGTCACGCACTTGCCACTTTCCTCCGGGGATTATATGCCATCCATCCAGCGACTTGCCGTCAAAGAGAGATTTCCACACATGCCGGCCGAGGTCTTTGATGCGGATATTGCGCCAGCGTACCTGTGCTGGTCCTTCTCCGCGGAAGCTGTGGACCTGCAAGCCGATAAAGCCAATCTGGTCCACCGGGTCTCTCAAATCGGCGCACGGCACTTCATTGACCCATGTCTTTATTGAATCACCAATACAAACAACACGGAACTTGTTCCATTGGCCGCTCTTAAAGGCCTTTCTGCCTGCTTCGTTGTCTTTTAGGTCGTTAAGCCAACCCCGGCGAGCCTCATCATATATACCTCCGCTCCAGGCTCGTTCCGACGGGTCGATCTCCACCTGGTAGCCGTGAACTCGCCCCGTTTTGAAAACCCTTTTTTTGCCCTTAATCAAAGATGCCGTATCGGTTTCATAGACGTGACTGCGAATCTGCACGCCAGAATTGAGGGCGGGGTCGACTTTGACCTCGAATTCAAGGATAAAATCTCCGTACAGTTTCTTGGTGCAGAGGAACGTGTTGGGACTGCCCTTGACGGTGGTGCCGACAATCATTCCATTCTCGACATGGTAGTTGGCAAAGCCACTTTTGACCTCCCATCCGGCCAGCGTCTTGCCGTCAAAAAGAGGTTTCCACTCAGCGATTTGCTCTGCATTCAAAGATACGGCCGCACTAAGAACCAATACGACCTGCACCAAACCAGCCCGTTTTCCTGTAAAGTGTTTCATAATTGCACCTTCCTTTCTGGTCAGACCAGTGGTGTCTTACCGGGAATAGCCACTGGCCGCATAGGCAGGTCACCGAACCCATGTTTGGGAGGACTCAGGTCCAGCTTTGATGCCTTCATCGCCCAGTCCCACTTTAGTGCTCTGCCGGTATAAGCACTCATTCGGCCCATTATACAGACAAGCGTACTTTCAGCGATGCGCACACCTTCGTTTAGATACTTGCCCTGGCGAATAGCTGCAATTTGATCGGCGTGCTGCTTTATCACCGGGCTGGGCTGGGGCCCATCATAGGTGAACGGATTCTGTCCTTTGATTATGGCATTACCAGAGTCCAGGTATGCTGAACCTTTCGTCCCCACGAACCGTTCATCACTACGACCGCTGCAGCCGTCAATCTGGCTACCCATATATTCGACCCGTACGCCGTCTGGATACTCATACTCCACCGCAAAATGGTCAAAGACATTGCCGTATTCAGGCCCGGTCCTTACCTGCCGGCCGCCCAAGCCGAAGCATTGGACCGGGTGCGCACCCAGTGCCCAGTTCATTACGTCCAGGTTATGGACGTGCATTTCTACAATAAAGTCACCGCTAAGCCAGGTCAGAAACAGCCACCGTCTTAGCTGCCATTCCATATCCGACCATCCCGGCTGCCTCACTTTCGTAGCCTCTCTCCACTTTAGCATTCCTCCTCCAATTCTGACACATTGGCCGGCCAGAATCTTGCCGATAGCTCCGTCATGAATTCTGTTGATGGCTGCTATCATATGAGCCATACGCCGCGACTGTGTCCCAGCCACTATGGTTAGCTTCTTCTCATCTGCCAACTTCGCCGATTCAATCACCGAGCGCACACCCACCGGGTCCACCGCTACCGGCTTTTCCATAAATACATGTTTGCCCGCCTCTACAGCGGCTTTAAGATGCTCCGGCCGAAAGTATGGCGGCTCGGTCAATATTACTAAGTCCACATCATCGCACGCCACCACCTTCTTATAGGCATCCCAACCCACGAAGCAGGTGTCCTCGGTGACCCTAACTTTGTCCGCCAGCTTCTTTTTAAGAGTAGTGCGGCAATCTTCCAAACGCTCCTTAAAAATATCGCCCATCGCCACAAGTTCTACGTTCTCTGCTGCGTTCAAGCAGTTCGTTGTATCATACCTGCCCCGGCCACCACAGCCGATCAAACCAACGCGAATTTTATCAGAGCCCGCCGCAAACATCCGATTTGTCGGCAAAGCCAGAGCCGCCACACCTGCCGCTGCGGACGCCCTAATAAAATTCCGACGAGTCAATTGAGTTGTGTTCTGCTTTGTCCTACTTTTCATGAGTTCTCCCTTTCAATCAATTTACCTACCTACAAATACTACTCACGACTGTTGCTACTTCAGCCTTGTGATTTTGATATTGCGGAAGTCAAGCCGGCTTCCGTGGTTCTGTAGGCCGATATATCCTTTCGTGCGCTTCAAGCCCGGGTGCTTGTCCAGCTTATCCGGATAATTATTCAGGTTAGTATCAATTATCTTTGTACCGTTCAAGGTTACCTGCACCTTCGGCCCGTCACAGACGATTATCATTTTCTGCCACTGGCCGGCCTTTTTACTTGCGCGTTTGGCGGGTGCTTGAACATCGTAGATGCTGCCGGTATATTGTTCCGGCCTGAGCTTAACCCGTCGGTCCGCATAATCATCAAGTATCTGGATTTCCATTCCTGCATACGCTGGATTACCCTGCTGCGGTGCCCGTAGGAACACGCCACTATTGCCCCCCGGCGGGACCCGAAACTCCAGCTCCAGCTTGAAATTATCATACTGTCGCGTTGTTGACAGCCATCCGCCGCCTCCTCCTTCGGTGTATAAAATTCCGTTTTCAAATTTCCAGCTTTCTTTTTTTGCTCCGATTTGCTGCCAGCCAGCCAGTCCCTCGGTTAACAAATCACGCTGTGCTCCTGATTGTAGCTGCGCACAAGAGCTAAGAACTCCCACCATTGATGCCACCAAAACTATCATTTTTCTGTCCATCTTGTACCTCCTAACAAAATACTGCCAATTCTTCTGTCTATAGGGACAACGTTTGAAAAAGAAACGCATAAATATCAGCTTGCTCGTCAATGACTTTGGATATGGGTTTACCTTGGCCATGTCCGGCTTTAGTTTCCACCCGGAGCAGAATAGGATTTTTGCCTACAGCTTTTTCTTGCAGTGTAGCGACGAATTTTTTTGCATGGGCAGGGACCACACGGTCATCCGTATCTGCTGATGTAACGAAGATGGGTGGATATTCGACGCCAGCCTTTACGTTATGCAAAGGAGAGTAAGCATAGAGGACTTTGAACACTTCGGGGTGTGCTTCGGCGTTGCCATACTCAGGTATCCAGTAACGGCCGACCGTGAATTTGTGGTACCTTAGCATATCGGTGACCGGAACTTGGCAGACAACAGCACCGAACAGCTCCGGCCGCTGCAACATACAAGCGGCAACGAGCAGGCCCCCATTGCTACGACCACTAATGGCGAGCTTTTTGCCACTGGTATATTTGTTTTCAATGAGCCATTCAGCAGCAGCAATAAAATCATCAAACACATTTTGTTTTTTGTCAAGCATTCCCGCCCGGTGCCAGGCTTGGCCGTATTCGCCGCCGCCCCGTAGGTTGGCGACCGCATAGACGCCGCCATATTCCAACCAAACAAGCGTAGAAACAGAAAAGCGAGGCTTGATGCTGATATTAAATCCGCCATAGCCGTAAAGCAAAGTGGGGTTACTGCCGTCGAGTTCGAGGTCTTTGCGGTGGGTGATGAACATAGCAAGGCGAGTGCCATCTTTGGAATGATAAAACACCTGCTTAGTTTTGTAACCAGAAGCATCAAAATCAATTTCTGGTTTTTGAAAAACCATTAACTTGTCGGTGAGAAAATCATAGCGATAGCTGGTGCTGGGAAAAAGAAAAGAGGTAAAAGAAAAGAACATTTCACTATCTTGTTGTTTGCCGGATAGACCGCTAACTGTGCCGAGAGTCGCAAGAGCAATTTGGCGAACAAAAGCCCCATTAAGGTCATAGATTTTTAGCTGATGGTGTACATCTTGCATATATACGACTACAAAGTGGTTGTTGATTAGAGCAACGTAATCAATTACATCGTCGGTTTGAGGCAGAACTGTGCGCCAACTGCTGCGGGCCGGATTTTCAATGTCAATAGCAATGATGCGTCCGCGAGGGGCATCTAAATCTGTATTGAAATAGAAAACCGAGTCAACATTTCCAATAAAATCATAACGGGCGTCGGCATCGTCAAGCAATCTGATAAAATGGTCGGTGCTTTCCACGGGGCGGTAATAAATGCGATTCTTGGTGTCGGTGCCGTGATAGACGTGGAGAATGAGAAATTTGCCATCCTCGGTAATCGAGGGGTCAAACATCAGTTCCTTGTTATTCGGGTCTTCGTAAATCAGCTTATCTTGTGCCTGGGGCGTGTCGAGCTTGTGCCAGTAAACACGGTTGTAATTGGTTTGGTCCTCTGCAGGGACAGTATTAGGGTCGGGGAAACGGTTGTAAAAAAAGCCAGTGCGGTCGTGTCTCCAGGCGATACTGGTAAATCGACACCATTTAAGAGTCTCACCGTAATCCTCGCCAGAGTCGATGTTGAGGATTTTGATTTCCTGCTGGTCGCTGCCGCTGCGGGAAAGGCCATAAGCTAACAATGCGCCATCTTCGCTCACAGCAGTAGTAGTGACGGCGACGGTGCCATCAGCACTTAGCAAGTTGGGATTGATAACGACTCGCGGCTCACTTTCGAGTGTCTCTTGCATATAAAGGACAGATTGATTTTGCAAGCCGTCATTCTTCCAGAAAAAGTAGCGATGGCCCTGCTTGTAGGGAGCTGAATGCCTGGGATAATCCATCAAATGGGTTAGGCGAGCTTTGATTTTTTCCCTGACGGCGATAGTAGCGAGGAAGTCGGAGGTTAGCTTATTTTGCTGAGCCACCCAGGCCTGTGTATCAGGTGCATCGGCATCTTCAAGCCAGCGGTAAGGGTCGGCAACTTCAACGCCATGATAGAGCTCAACTGTAGAATCCTTGCGGGCAGGCGGATAAATGAGCTGGGTAGGCTGGTTTTCGGTTGTGGACGGCCCTTGACATCCACAGCACAGCGCAACGGAAACAGCTATAACAATAAATAAGCGAATACGTAACATGCTCAAAATAAACTGGATTATCGCTTTCGATGTAGCCGAATAGCTCTCAACAGACCACATTTAAAGAAATATGCAAGCTTTTGTCAAACACGAATTTAGTATGCAACTGAACAGCAAACCCAGCCTGGCGCAAGAATGAAACGGTTAACCGGTGAAAATTTGTTGCAATTTGCGAGCTGGGTCGTTAGTATTTGGCTGGAATGAACCTGCGGTAAAACCGCAATTAGCCCCCGCACCTGTGGCGGGGGCTGCCTCGGCCACAGGTGCCGAGGCTAACACCCCGCGTTCCTTCGACCTTGCTCAGGACAGGTTTACGCGGGGTTCTGTTGATGGGCAAGAATTCAAAAAATGGCTGAGCCGAGCAGAAAGAGCGGCAAAAATAAGGATAGCACTAACAACAATCTCGTGCGCGCTTTTGTCAATAGTCTGAGCGATGAGCACCGTATGCTGGTGGTTCTGAAGGCGCAATTGTACGACCGCACATGGGAGCCGATGCTTGATGACCTGCGACATCGCTTAGATGGTAAGCCCTATATATTTAAACTGGTAAATCGAATCGAAGATGATATAAAACGCATCGAGCAGATGCAGAAATTCGAAGCTAAACATAACATTGATTTGGCTGACTACGTGGAACTGCCCTGACATATCATTATATAGTTTATAAGGAACAAGTAAATACACAATCGCATCTACTGTACTTTTCGTGAGGGCGTGAAAATGCTAAAAACATCGCTATGTAGACTAATGTTGGTGGTGGGTCCTTTAGCTTTGCATGTTATATCCGGCGTTAAAGCCAAAGATGATGGTTTGCAGTGGCTTGTCTCACCAGAGCTGCTCAGGCATGCCAAGTTGAAAATGGTGTGGCAGAATGAACTGCCCATAAAAGAAACCGAGAGCTTAGACCAATTGTTTATTATTGCTGATCGAATCTATGCGCTTTCAGACCACAATTATATGGTTTGCCTGGACAGGGAAAAGGGAAATGTGATATTTAGCAGGCCAGTCGCGCCGGCTGGTTTTCCAGTGGTTGGCCTGGAGCTCTACCAGGATGAGCTTATATCCATAATCGGTAATAAACTGGTGGAAATTGATCCGAACACCGGAATAGAAAATAAGGCTAAGTACCTGGAATTTAGTGTGGCCTGTCCTGTTGTTCGGAATGGTTCGTATTTTTATGTAAGCGGGGCTGACCGACGCCTGCATGTGTTACATGCGGAAAATTATGTTCAGGTTTTTGAGGTAGCCGCTGAGAACGACTCCATGATTACTTCGATTATTGCTGATGAGAGATTTGTTGTCTTTGGAACTGATGCAGGCAATGTAATAAGTATGCTGCCGGATAGACCAAGATGGCTGTGGCAGTTTGATGCTACCGATGCTATCGCTGGGCCGATTGTGCGAGATGGAGTGTCCTTGTTTTTTGCCTGTAAGGATACAAATGTCTACAGGCTCGACATAGTTGGTCCGATGATGGTTAAGCTTATTTGGAAGTATCAAATGCCGGGACTGCTTGAAAAAGCGCCGCATGTGACGCCAGAGGTGGTCTATCAGTATGCCCGCAATGGAGGTTTGACAGCAATAGATAAGCAAAGCGGTAAGTTTATGTGGTCATTGCCGCAAGGCGCCGATTTGTTGGCAGAGGCATCCCCGTATGCTTATGTGCTTACAAACGTTAGATGCCTGGTGGTAATGGACAATACCAGGGCAAAGAAGCTGTACTCGGTTAATTTTGCCGGGGTTTCCAGATTCGCAACTAATACGACAGATTCAAAAATTTATATTGCGGATAAGCGAGGCCGGCTCGCCTGTTTAGAACCGGCTGAATAATCAATAACCGTAAATAGTAAAGGACAAGGAGTTCAAATGGACGTAAACCCCGTTAGAAATTTTGTAACGGGGTGACAAAAGGAGGTAATAAATGGTAGAAAAAGCGAAGATTTCTAACGGGGTAAAAATCAAGACCGCATTGATAAGTGTTTCGGACAAGAGTGGTGTGGTGGAATTTGCCCAGAAGCTCAGCAAATGGAAAGTTAAGATAATCAGCACCGGCGGGACTGCTAAAAAGCTGAGCGAAGCAGGCATAAACGTTGTTGGTATCGAGTCAGTCACCGGCTTTGGCGAAATGATGGATGGCAGGGTAAAAACACTTCATCCGAAGATACACGCAGCGCTGTTGGGACTGCGTGACAAAAGTGAACATATTGCAGCAATGAAAGAGCATAATATTGAGCCGATTGATTTAGTTTGTGTAAACCTCTACCCATTTGAGCAGACAATTGCTAAGCCGGACTGCACATTGGCCGAGGCGATCGAGAATATTGACATCGGCGGGCCGAGTATGATTCGCTCGGCTGCGAAGAATCACAAGTTCGTAACGGTCGTGACACAACCTGACCAATACGATACCGTGATTGAAGAAATGCAGAAAAACGATGGGGCGGTGAGTGAAAAGTTGCGCAGCGATTTTGCACGAATCGCTTTCGGGCTGACAGCTTCCTATGACGCGGCCATAGCTAAGTATCTTAATAAGAAGGCAAATATAGAATATCCGCAGAGACTTTCAATCGCGCTGAAGAAAGAAACGGCCTTGCGCTATGGTGAAAATCCTCACCAAAGTGCTGCGTTTTATAAGCTGCCGCCAAGCGGAGAGGTGTCGGTTGGCAGCGCACGCTTGTTAGAGGGCCAAACTGCTATTAGCTTCAATAACCTGCTGGATGCCAATGCAGCATTTGAGCTGGTTAAGGAATTTGCCGAACCTGCGGCTGTTGTGGTTAAGCACCTTAATCCGTGCGGCTGCGCGGTGGATGAAGATATTCTGGTGGCATATCGTAAGGCCTACGAAGGTGACGTGGTCAGCGCTTTCGGCGGAATTATCGCTTTGAATAGGAAAGTGGACGTTGAATTAGCCAGAACAATTATGGAATCTTACAGCCGATTCGGCAAAGCACTTGGGGCTGGCGGCTTCTTCGCCGAGGTCATTATCGCACCTGAATTCGACCAGGATGCGGTCGAGATAATCCGGACATTAAAAAGTTGGGGCAGCCGGGTTCGGCTGATGCAGACCGGGCCGATTGACAGGGCCAAGATTGACTGTGGCCAGTTCGATGCTCGTTGCGTGGTCGGTGGACTGCTGCTGCAAAAAAGAGACTTGGTTGGCTGGGAGCCAGAGTTTTTAACGTATCCAACAAAGGCCAAGCCTACCAAAGAGCAGCTTGAGGATTTGAGAATTGCCTGGCTTGCCGCCAAGCACACCAAGAGCAATACCATCGTGTTGGCTAAAAACAGAAAGGTCATAGGGGTTGGGGCTGGACAGATGAACCGCGTGGAGTCCGGGCTAATCGCGTTTAAGCATGCCGGCGACGAGGCAAAGGGCTGCGCGATGGCTTCAGATGCGTTCGTCCCGTTCCCTGATAATGTTGAGAACGCCGCCCAGGCCGGCGTCGCTGCGATAGTTCAGCCGGGCGGCTCGAAGAAAGATGATGAAGTTATCGCTACCGCCGACAAATACGGCATCGCAATGGTCTTTACTGGCAAAAGACACTTCAAGCATTAAGAAAAGAGTGTTTGAGAAAAGAGGTTACAAAGTATGTGGTACAGAATTCTGATTGAGCAAGATGAAGATGGGATTTTCGTTGCTGAATGTCCTTCTTTACCTGGTTGTGTTTCTCAGGGCAGAAGCCGGAAAGAAGCTCTGGATAATATTCGGGATGCGATCAAGGGATATTTAGAGAGCCTAAAGAAGCATAATGAACCTATCCCACCATCAATCGAAGAAGAAATTGTTGAGGTGACAATTTGAGCAAATTGCC